>JADHVM010000007.1 GCA_016783985.1 Actinomycetota bacterium | reverse complement strand
CCATTATTTTCTTCTAAAACCCAAAAAAACATTGCAAAGCAGGTCCTTTTAGGATTTATTACTGCTATTATTATAGGAGCTATTATCCTGTCTATACCTCAAATGACTGAAAGTGGAAAAATAAGTTATATTGATGCAATTTTTACTTCCACATCCGCTGTATGTGTTACAGGTCTTATAGTTCAGGACACTCCAACCTATTTTACTGATTTAGGTAAAATAGTAATACTTATTTTAATCCAACTGGGTGGCTTGGGAATTATGACTATTGGCTCAATATTTGGATTAATTTTAGGAAGAAAAATTCATATAAGGGATAAATTTTATATAAATACAAGCTATGGTGTTAGAAATCACTTCAGCGCCTCTAAATTTTTCTTAATAATTACTGGAACTACATTTACAATTGAACTGATAGGCTTTACTTTAATGTCACTAATTTTTTATTTTAAATATTCATATCCTATAAAATCATCGATGACTTTTAGCCTTTTTCATACTATAAGTGCTTTTAACAATGCAGGATTTTCTCTTTATTCAAATAGCCTGGAAGGTTTCCAATCTGACATACCATTAAATTTATTATTTATGGCACTGATTATTATTGGAGGAATTGGATTTCCAGTTATTTCTGAAATTATTTCATTTAGGCGAACTAAACGACTTACCATACATGCAAAAATAGTATTATTACTTACAGCAGGATTGATTCTGGTTGGAGCAATTATGTTTTTCCTACTGGAATTTAAAAATCCACAAACTATTAGCAATACATCAACCTCAACAAAAATAATCTCCAGTTTCTTTCAATCTGTTACAACAAGAACTGCAGGTTTTAATACTACAAATATTTCAAAGTTGAACCTATCTACTCTCCTTTTCTTAACTCTACTGATGTTTATAGGTGCATCACCCGGTGGTACAGGAGGAGGAATAAAAACTACCACATTTGCAGCAGTTGTAGCAGGTGCATGGAGCACTATCAGAGGCAGAAGGCATGTTTTACTTTTTAAGAGAAGATTGCCCGAAAGTCTTATTCGTAGAGCATTAACTTTAACTATAACAGCAATTATTATAATTCTTTTTTCCACAATAGGACTGCTGGTATTTGAGAAATGTGCATTAAAGGATGCATTATTTGAATCAATATCAGCCTTTGGCACAGTTGGACTCAGCACTGGAATTACATCATCTTTATCTGCCCCCAGTAAGATAATATTGATACTAAGTATGTTTATTGGTAGAATTGGAATTAGTACTCTATCATTAGCTATTGCTATGAGGGGTACAGTTGATAAAATAATACATCCTGAAGAAAAAATAACCATTGGATAATTACCGGATATAGCATAAAATTTTTATAACAATATAAATTACTATAACTTAAAATGAAAAAGCAATTTTTAGTAATAGGATTAGGAAGGTTTGGCATCAGTGTTGCCAGAACTTTAACTGAAGCTGGGCATACAGTCGTAGGAATGGATCAATCTGAAAATCGCATACAGAGGATTTCTGAAGAAATCACAGATGTTATAAAATGTGATGCTACAGATTCAGATATTTTAGATTCTATAGGTATCCCTGATTTTGAAGCAGTAATAGTATGTATCGGAGAAAAATACATACAGAATTCAACACTTGTAACCCTTATATTAAAAGAAAAAGGAGCTAAAAAAATTATTGCCAAAGCAGGAACTAAAACTCAAGGCCGAGTCCTATCCAAAGTAGGCGCAGATACAATTGTATTTCCTGAAAAAGATATGGGTGAGAGAGTTGCCAAAAGCCTGATAAGTTCAAATGTAATAGATTTTTTAGAAGTCAGTCCAGAAGTTAGTATAGTTGAAATGATTACTCCTAATGTAATGATCGGTAAAACATTGATTGAATTAAACTTAAGAAACAAATATGGTGTAACTATTATCAGTATAAAAAATAATGAAAATGGAATAAAAGCACCGCCTGATATTAATTACCGCTTTAAAAAAGACGATATATTAACACTTATTGGTGAAAATAAAAAATTAAAAAAATTAAAATTTACAAATAATTAGCTCCTAAATTCTTTGCACTACACTTCGCTAACCTTTATAAAATTTGTGCTGCCCGGAGTATTTACCATAACTCCACCAGTAATAACTACTTTATCACCTTTATCTATGCATCCCAAATCCTTTGAAACATTTACAGTTTCCTCTAGCATATCATCAACATTTTTCACTAATTTAGTTTTAGCTGGAATAACACCCCAGCTTATCATTAACTGTCTTAAAACCCAATTATAAGGACTTGCTCCTATTATCACACTTTTTGGTCTGTTCTTAGATATCTGTTTCGCAGTGTATCCCGATTTAGTGGAAGAAATAATAGCTTTTGCATCCAATGAATCTGCTATTTCACAGGCTGCAATACTAATTGCTTCAGTAATATTTTGATGTTTTAATTTAAGCTTTTTTTGTAAAATTAAACTGTAGTCTAGATTTAATTCAGTCTTATTTATTATTTTTACCAACATCTTTAAAACTTTTTTTGGATATTTACCAATAGCAGTTTCTCCTGATAGCATTAAAGCGTCCGAACCATCAAGAATAGCATTAGCAACATCGCTAACCTCAGCTCTTGTTGGTCTGGGATTTCTAATCATTGAATCCAACATTTGTGTTGCTGTAATAACAGGTTTTCCAACCATATTTGATTTCGATATTATTTCTTTCTGTATATTTGGAACATCTTCGGCATTTACTTCTATTCCCAAATCTCCCCTTGCAACCATTATCGCATCAGCATATTTGAGAATATTGTTAAAATCATTTACTGCCTCATGCTTTTCAATTTTTGCTATAACCATTATATTGCTGTTTCTATCATTTATAACTTTTTTAATTTTTTTAATATCATCAGCACCTCTGACAAAAGATTGCGCAATAAAATCAACACCCAAATCTATACCTAAGCTTAAAAAATCCAGGTCCTTTTCTGTAACAGAATTTGTACTAATTAAAACTCCAGGAAGATTTATACCTTTGTTTGATTTAAGAATTCCTCCCCCGATAACTTTACAAACTGCAATCTTCTTTGATTCCTGAACTTCCAGCACCTTGCACTCAATTAAGCCATCATCTATAAATACAGCATCTCCCTTTTTTATATCCTTTAAAAAATTATTATAATCAACAGGTATTACACCTTCAGGACCCTTATCACTTCTGTAATTATTTTCTGTTGTAAAATAAATTTTTTCTCCTTTTTCTAAACAGAACTCTCTATAAAGCTTTCCTATCCTTATTTTCGGTCCTTTTAGATCAAGTATAATTGCTGTATTTTTCCTGCACCTGGCAGAAATTTCCCTTATTTTTTTTGTAATATTTATAATATCTTTTTTGCTGCTATGAGAGGTATTTAATCTTGCAATATCCATACCACCCATTATAAGAGCTTTTATTTTTTCCTTACTACTAGTAGCAGGTCCAATAGTACAGATTATTTTTGTTTTCCTGATTATAGGTTCTTTTTTGCTATTTCCCATAACTTATCTTTTTCCTCTAAAGACATTTTCTTAAAATCTAAATTATTCTCTTTTGCATATTTTTCCATAAAATCAAACCTCTGGATAAATTTTTTTGATGTATTTTTTAAACACTGCTCGCAATCTATCCCTAAATGCCTGCTAAAATTTACTATACTGAACAAAGTATCGCCAATTTCATCAGCAACAGCATCTTTTTTACCCCTTTTTAACTCTTCATTAATCTCATTTATTTCCTCTTTTATTTTTTTAAAAACTTCCTTAACCTCATCCCAGTCAAACCCCAGTCTTGATGCTCTATTCTGGATTTCATAAGCATAGTGAAGTGAAGGTAAAATTTTAGGAATATCAGCAAATATAGAATCTTTCTTTTTTAAACTTTTTTTCCTTTCTGCCTTCTTTATATCCTCCCAATTTCCAAGAATTTCATCACAACTATTTAAAATTTTATTCTTAAACACATGCGGGTGTCTTCTTATAAGTTTTTCTATTATATTTTTCATAACATCATTTATATTAAATCCACCATTTTCACTTGCCATCTGACTATGAAAAATAATTTGCAGCATTAAATCCCCGAGTTCTTCCTTCAATCCCTCTAAATCACTACTTTCAATACACTCTACAGCTTCATAAGTTTCTTCAATTAAATTCCTTTTTATAGAGTCATGACTCTGTTCTCTATCCCACATGCATCCATCTTTTGATCTCAATTTCTTCATAATATTTATAAGAATAGAAAATAACTTAGAGCTATCATTTACCTTGTCTATATTTTCTAAATCATTTCTATTTAATTTATATCTCATTTATCTTTACCCGCCATTAATATTACTAAAAGTACTTTCAACATCAGTATAATATTCAATATCTGCTGCCTCTATAAGAGAAAAAACAAAGCTTTCCCAGCTTTTCATCTTGGTTTCATTATCTAAAAATGACTCTATCGCATCTTTAACTTCTTCAAAATCTTTTATATATTCTTCTTTATAATCTGTAGCTTTTATTATATGAAAACCATAAACTGTTTCGATTACTTCGCTCACTTCTCCAGCATCAAGTAAAAATGCGGCATTCTCAAATTCTTCTATAGTCTGCCCCCTGCTTATATAGCCCAGGTCTCCGCCATTTTCTGCACTATATTCATCATCTGAATATTTCTTTGCAACTTCTTCAAATAATTCTCCCCCGTCCAGCTGCTCCTTAATATAATTTATTTTATCTAAAGCTTCCTTTCTATCTTTATCACTAATTTCAGTATCGTCTTCTGAAGAAATTCTCGCTAAAATATGACTTATCTTTATACTTTCTGGTACTTTGAACAATATTTCTCTATTCTCATTATAGTAATTTTCTATTTCTTCTGAACTGATAGAGATATCATTCGTTATGAGATCAAATATCTTAGTTCGAAGTATCTGATTTTGGATTTCGCTTCTTAAGAAATCTCTACCAATATTTTTACCTGCCAGATCTTCTTCAAAATCACTTTCTGAAGGATAATTCTCAATAATTTTATTAATCTGTTCATCAATTTCTTCTTCCCTTACTTCAATATTATTTTCTCTAGCATATCTATCAAGAAGCTCTACAACTATTAGTGAATCAATTATATTTGCTTCTAAAGCCTTTAATCCTTCTTCATCATCAGTCAAGTCAACACTTGGGTTTTGTTCCATTAAAAAATCAATATATATATCAACCTGTTTTTGTTTAATCTTCTCTCCGTTCACACTAGCTATTGTCTTACTCATATCAAATCTGACACCCATAACAACAAACACAACTACAGCAGCAATTGCTATAACTACAATAACTGCTGCAACTACTACTATTATTTTATTGCGTTTAGACAACTTACTCTTTAAATCACCATTTGATTTTTCTTTGCTCCCGGCATGTAATTCTTTTTTCCTGCGGCTTCTTTTTCCCAATTTTAATCCTCTCTTACTATTTTAAAATTCTCTAAATAAAATTTATTATATCATTTAGTTTGCTTAAGACTAAATCTAATTTAAAGTTATCTTCGACATTTTTTATTAATACTTCCTTATACCTCGGCTTATAAAATAGATTCCTATCTCTTTTATTCATTCTAACAGCATTTTCTTCAGTCATTATTATTTTTTTAAATATTATACCCCTGCCAGCAATAAAACTTAATTTCTCAATTCTTGCTTTCCTGAGAAGATATTTTATTTTTGCTAATATTAAAAGATTTTTAGTAACAAAAGGCAGTTCGCCATATCTTTCATTTAAACTTTTATGCAGCCTGTCAATTTCTTCAGTGCTTTTTGCGTTCCCTAAATTTTTATATATATTAACTCTGTCTCTTTCATGCCTGATATAATTCTTTGGAATATATACACTTACCGGTAACTCTATTTTTATATTTATATCTTCTTCAACAGTTTTTCCTTTAAGTTTTTCAATTTCTTCTTTCATTATCTGGCAATACATTTCAAAACCCACGCTATTGATATGACCATGCTGACGAGGTCCAAGTATTTCCCCTGCCCCTCTTATCTCCAGATCTCTCATAGCAATATTATAACCAGAACCCAGATCAGTATATTCAGCTAATGTTCTAAGTCTTTTAAAAGCAGTTAGATTTAAACTTTTTTTACTTGAGTAAAATAAATAAGCATAAGCCTTTTCAGAAGATCTTCCAACCCTGCCTCTTAACTGATACAGCTGCGATAAACCAAATTTATGTGAATTTTCAACTATTAAAGTATTCACATTGCTTATATCCATCCCCGATTCAATGATAGAGGTAGTAATTAATATATCATACTCCTTATTTATAAAATTCTGCATTACTCTCTCTATTTTCTTACTTTCCATTTGACCATGAGTCAATGCAATTCTTGCTTCAGGTAAAAGCTGGCTTAAATTGTATTTCTTTTCATCAATTCCAACAATTCTATTATATATATAATAAACTTGACCATTTCTTTCAAGTTCTCTTTCTATTGCCATTTTTATAAGAGCATCATCCTTTTCCCCAACAAATGTTTCTATAGGATGTCTGCCCTCAGGATAAGTCCCAATTAAAACAACATCTCTAATACCCGTAAGTGTCATATAAAGAGTCCTCGGAATAGGAGTCGCACTAAGAGTTAACACATCTACTTCTTTTTTCAACATTTTTAATTTTTCTTTACTTTGAACTCCAAATCGTTGTTCTTCATCTATTATCAAGAGTCCTAAATCCTTTGGTTTAATATCACCGGAGAGAATCCGGTGAGTGCCAATTAACATATCAATTCTTCCAAGCTTAAAATCCTGGGCTATTCTCTTTTGTTCTTTCTGCGTTTTAAATCTGCTTATTAACTCTAAAATTACAGGATAGTCCTTGTATCTTTCATAAAAAGTCTGGTAATGCTGGCTTGCAAGAATAGTAGTTGGTACCAGCATCAGAACCTGTTTGCTATTTTCAATGGCTTTAAATGCTGCTCTAATTGCAACTTCAGTCTTTCCAAATCCTACATCTCCACATACTAAAATATCCATTGGTCTTGGCTCTTGCATAGCGCTTTTGACATAATCTATAGCTTTAACTTGATCGTCTGTTTCCCTAAAAGGAAATAAATCTTCAATCTCTTTCTGCCAAGAACTATCAGGTGAAAATGCAAACCCCACCCTGGATTTTCTCCCTGCATATAATCTAGCAAGGTTAATTGCAAGTTTATGGACTGATTTTCTAACTTTTTTCTTTAAATTATCCCATTGTCTTGAATCAAGAGCAGTAACTTTTGGTTCTCTGTCACCAATATATTTATGTATCCTATCAGCATTCCAGGTAGGAATATAAAGCTTATCATTATTAGCATATTCTACTAAAAAATATTCTCTTTTATAACCTTTAATCTGTTTTGATATAATTTCTATATATATACCCAATCCATGAGTTTTATGAATAACATAATCCCCAGGACTAAAATCACTAATTTCCCTATCTAAGGTAATTTTTTTATCATCAAATAACTGTTCGATCTGCTCATAAATATCTAATTCTCCATATAGGGAAAAACTATCAGTCTCAAAACCTCTATATAACTTTCCATTATATATATTAACAATTTCAGGTTTTAACTTATTAAAATCTACACCCTTTGCTGTAAATTTTCCCCCTAAATCTATAAAGCTTTTATTTTTTAAGCTATTATAAGATATGGAATTTTCTAAAAGTATTTCTTTCACTTTTTCTATTCTTTTTTTATTACTAATAGATATGATTATACTTTTACCACTCTTTAAATCTTTTTTTAAATTCTTAATAAAAATTACAGAATTTCCTGAACTTTTTTTTTGCCGTATTATATTACTGAAGATAAATGTATTATTATCTTTAACCTCGCTGCCTGGTGAAACAAGATTTAATTTTAAACAACTATCACTACTTTCTAAAAAATCCCTTTTAGCAATATGGGATTTAATTATTTTTATGTTTCTTGCAGCTAATTTTCCGTTATCACTGCTAAGAGCCTTCTCCACAATATCTATATCACTTTTAATCTTTAAATATACTTCTAATGGATCACAAATTATAATTCCAAAATTTTTAACATATATCTTTAATATATCTATAAAATTTAGCATTTTCTGACCGAAATTATTATTATCTTTAACCATAGAATTAACTTTTACAACTTCCCATGGATTTAAATTAGGAAATATTGAAAACCTTCTAATATACTTAACAGGATTTTGATCTACATTATTATAAAAAAATAACCTATCCACATTATCATATGTAAAACTAATCCTTATAGGATTTCCCTGAGTTATATCAAAAATATCAATAACATCGCCCCTTACACTAAATTCTCCTTTATCATAAACCTTATGCACTCTTTCATATCCACTATCAGCAAGTCTTGAAATTAACTCATCCCTGCTATAATCTTTACCAGTATAGATATTAGTTAGGTTAAATGAATTTATTCTGGACGCAGGGATTGAATTTAATAATGAGCTGCTTGCAGCAAATATAATGAACGGCTTATCTTTTTTATATTCAATTATATTTCTTATCACTCCTAATCTTTTATTTAGATTATCAAAATTAATAGCTTTATTCCTAAGATAAACTCCATTTCCCAAACTTGGATAATTAAAAATTTTTATACCTTGTGTTATGGAGTTAATCTCATCAGCAAGCTGGTAGGCCCTATCTGTAGTTGAGGTTATTACCAATAACATAACCTTAAAAGAATCAAAAACACCTCCTACCACAAATGGCCAGATACTTTCATCAGTAGCTAGACTATTAAGAAAGCTGCTATCTTTTTTATCTATATTTTTTTCTGCAGATACTGCTGTATTCTTAAATTCTTTTATGAATTTTTTCCACAAATTATTGTCGCAGAAATTTTCTAAAAATATACTTCTCATTTTCTTATTAATATTAAAAAAACCTGAAATATAATTATACATGAATCCATATAAAATAAATCAGATTGATACTTACATGATGATTAAAGATATTATGAAGATATTTTACATGAAGATATTATATTTAGAATAAATTATCATTACTCAAGTGAAAATCTCATCAAATGTATAATTTTAATTATACTTATTCATACAGTACTGTACCCCATATGTTATATAATCTTTTATAGCATCCACAGCTTTCACAACATTAATTTCAACATCATCAATTTCACTCTTTTTAAAATTACTTAGCACGAATTTAGAAGCACTTTTTCTACCAGGAGGTCTGCCAATCCCAAACCTGAGTCTATCAAATTCTAATTCTTCAAATCTTCTAACTATAGATTCAAGACCATTATGGCCTCCTGTTCCGCCACCCAACTTTAATCTGATTTCTCCAAAATCAATATCCAAATCATCATGAATAATTAATATAGATTCTACATTTTTGTTAAAAGAGTCATGCACTGCCGATACAGCAATTCCGCTATTATTCATAAAAGTTAAGGGCTTTAATAGCACTATCTTTTTTTCATCATAATAGGATTCTATTACTAGGGAGTTGAATTTATGGTATTGAGTTTTTCTATCAAGAATCTCTGTAAATTTATCCAGTATAATAAAACCAATATTGTGCCTGTTAGATTCATAATCTTTACCAGGATTGCCAAGACCAACTATCAACATCATAATAGATATTACTCTACTTTCACTTTTCAATCATTTATTTCAGCTATATTTATTACTTCCCTGCTGCTGTTGCAGCTATTATAATTACTGCTACCTTACTCTTACAATTATTTCCGTTTTTGCGATGGGTGCTGCTGAGGCTGTTGTTGTGACTGCTGCTGTTGCTGCTGTGCCTTTGGAGATTCTTCTTTTTTCTGTTCTTCCTTTTTCAGTTTTTCCCTGTCTTCTTCTTTGCCCTTACCAATTACTTCAGGCTCTTCTTCAACCTCTTCTTCAACCTCTTCTTCAACCTCTTCTTCAACTACTAAATGAGTAGGATGTATAATTGATACTACAACTTCATTCGGATCATTTAAAATTTTTACTTTATCTTCAACTTCTATTTCAGAAACTCTTACTATATCTCCCATTCTTAAATCTCTTATATCAAATTTTATTTTCTCAGGAATATCCATAGGCAAGCATGACACATGAAGTTCCCGAAGTCCATGCTGTATAACACCGCCATCCTCTTTCACTCCAAGTGATTCTTCCTCATTTACTATTAAGACAGGAACAGAAGTTTCTACTTCTTTTTCCATCTCTATCCTTAAAAAATCCAGGTGTTGAAATTCCCGTGTTATTGGATTTCTCTGGACATCCTTAAGTATTGCTGTTTCTTTTTTATTCTTTCCCGCACCATTTATATGGATATCAAATATGAGACTTAGAATGCTTCTATCTTTTAGCATTTCTTTAAATTTCTTCTCATCTAGTTTAATACTTACTGGATCACCACCTAATCCATATATAACAGCAGGAATAAAATCACCACTGCGTAATCTCCTGGATGCATTTTTCCCTATTTCATTTTCATCTCTTTTATCAACTATTAACGCTAAATTTCCCATAAATATTACCACCTTATTATTTAATACTTTATTTAAACAAGATCTTCACCTTTAAATAACTCACTTACCGACTTGCAATGATAAACTTTTTTAATAGTTTTTGCAAGCAAGGCTGCTATAGAAACAACTTTTATTTTCTCTGGATTGTATTTACCATTTATTTGTAAAGTATCTGCTACTACTATTTCATCTGCAGCACTTTCTTCTAATATTTTAATAGCATCCCCGGAAAAAATAGCATGGGTAGCACCAATATAAACTTTTGTTACCTTAAATTTTAAGAGTGTATCTACTGCTTCAATAATAGTACTGCCAGTATCTATCATATCATCAAATATTATCGCCTCTTTTCCTTCAACTTCACCAACAATATGATCTATCTTTGCCATATTAGGAGCAGGCCTTCTCTTATCAAGAATGGCCAGTGGAAAATGAAGCTGCTTTGCAAATATACTTGCCCTTCTCACACCACCAACATCAGGGCTTATAACAACTCCATTTTCTATTTTCTTTTTTTTAAAGTAATTAGCAATAATAGGTATTGCAGTAACATGATCAACCGGGACATCAAAAAAACCTTGGATAGTTGCAGAATGCAAATCAGCTACAATCATCCTATCCATACCTGCTGCTGATAGTATGTCCGCAAATAACTTTGCCGTTATAGGTTCTCTCCCCTCCGATTTTTTATCCTGTCTGGCATACCCATAATGAGGAATAACAGCATTAATCATTCCAGCAGAAGCTCTCTTTAAAGCATCTATCATTATTAAAAGTTCCATTATGTTATCATTAACAGGTTCACTACATGTTTGAACAATGAAAACATCAGCCCCTCTTACACTTTCATCAAACCTAACATAAATCTCTCCATTCTTAAACTTAGTTCTTCTCATCTTTCCCAGTTTTATACCCAGGTTTTTTGCAATCCTACCAGTAAGCTCTGGATTAGAAGATCCAGAGAAAAGCATCATCCTCTTATTGCTTGGATAATCTCTCATTTATTTTTGTCCTCCTATTTATTTTTACTTTCTTTTTTCTTTTTCCTATAACTAATTGCACCATCTTTGATATTTTTCTGTTTACCTCGAGCAATTGCTAAACAATTAGGCTCAACATCTTCTGTAATAACAGATCCTGCAGCTACTATAGCTCCTTTGCCTATTCTTACAGGTGCTACAAGCATAGTATCTGAACCAATAAATACATTATCTTCAATTATTGTTTTAAATTTTTTAAAACCGTCATAATTAACAGTCACCGTAGAGGCGCCTATATTTATACCAGAACCAATTTCACTATCTCCAATATAACTCAAGTGAGGAATTTTACTCCCCTTGCTTACAACAGATTTTTTTATTTCACAGAAAGCTCCTATTTTTACATTTCTGCCGGTTTTAGTACCAGGTCTTATATAGCTATAAGGGCCAATATTATTTTCATGTCCGATACTTGCTCCCAATATTACTGAAGACTTTACATCGCTGCCTGAGCCAATTTCGCAATCAGTTAGCTGGGAAAATGAACCTATAATACAATTTTTTCCAATCTTTGTTTTGCCTTTAATGAAACAAAATGGTTCAATAACTGAATCTCTTCCTATTTTAACTTCAGCCCCAATGTAGCAGGAATCTGTATCTTTTATGGTAACTCCATTTTCCATGAATTTTATATTAATTATTTTTTGAATAAACTTTTCTGTTCTGTAAAGTTGCACCCTATCGTTTATTCCAATTGCTTCCCAGTTATTTTTAGCTTTCAGGCATGATACTTTTAAACCTTTTTTAACCAATCTCTCTACAATGTCAGTAAGATAATATTCCCCTTGTTGGTTTTTAGTATTAATATTTATAATATTTTTAAATAAAGCTATCTTATCAAAACAATAAATAGAAGAATTAATCTCATTTATTTGTTTTTCTTCTTCAGTTGCATCTGTTTCCTCAACAATTTTTAAAATATTTCCAGATTTATCCTTTATTACCCTTCCATAACCTTCAGGATTCGGAGAAACAGCAGTTAGAATAGAAGCTGAACTTTTACCTGCAGTTTTTTTATTTATTAATTTCTTTAAAGTATCTGAAGTAATTAATGGGCTATCACCAGGTATTATTAAAATATTATTTCCCAAATGGCTATAGAATTTTTCTACCATACTTACTGCATGCGCAGTACCCAATTGTTTTTGTTGGTATACAGTTTCAATTTCAGGGAATTTATCCTCTATATATTCCTTTATACCTTTTGCTTTATGACCAACTATTAAAAAAATGTTCTTTGGATTTATTTTCTTCACTGAAGACAAAACATAATATAGTATTGGTTGGTAACAGATATGATGAAGTACCTTGGCCGTCTCTGTCTTCATTCTTTTGCCTTTTCCAGCAGCCAATATAATAACACTTAGATTTTGACAATAACCCATTTTAAATAATAATCATACTAGTTAAAATTTAATAAAAGATTTATATATACACTATTCCACAAACTCTCCGCCTGTAATTTCTTTAGATAAGATATTAAAACCAGGTCCAAAATATACATCAACATATATCAAATTATTACATTTTTCCCCAAGTATCTCTTTCCTTAAAAAGTATTCTGCACCAGATTGTCCTTCTCCTTCATACAACCTGGAGATATCGCTGGTCTTGCTTGCTCTTATAGTAATTTCCTCACCACACCTGCCGCATTTTACTTTAAAATTAATAAACTTAGAACTACTATCTCCAACTGGCCCAGTAAAAAAATTTTTAAAACTTTTTAAAAAACCTGCCATTGTAATTCCCTTCTCTCTTCATACATATTTTTCACAGATTTCTTCATTTTATACCATATGGATTATTATGAGGTCCCATATCAACAAACTTAATGCTATCATCCGCTAGATCATACTTATAATGTACGCTTTTTATACATTTTTATCAACATCTTCAATGATTTATCTCAACTTTTACTAATTTCTGCACCATAAATATACCAGTAATGCAAACATACCGGTAAGTGTAAGAATATCTTCTATTAAAACCCATTCATCCGGTGCATGAAGGTTGTCGCCACGGGGGCCAATCAGTATCGAAGGCATCCCTCCAACTTCTCCATAAATTCCAAGGTCACACGAAAAAGGGGCACCGCCTACTACAGGAGATTTTCCAATGTATTGTGTAAAAGAATCGATAACAGTCTGTACAGCAGGATCTGAAATATCTGTTTCCCATGGTTTTACATAATGAAAAGTAGGCATAATCTCCATTTTAAACGGTTTAAGTTTTGGATCAGATTTAGAACACTTTTCCCAAAACAACCTGAACTTCCTATAAAAAATATCCTCTGTCATGCCAGGATAACACCAAACAATCCATGATATTTTTATACTTTTAGGCGTCCCCATCTGAATAAATTCACAAGAATCATTAGTATCAACGGAGTAGAGTACAATTTTAAGCTCTTTTCCGCTTTCATTAAAAAGTGGATGAGTATTTGAAGAGCGCCATTCTTTCTCCCATCTCTGGAATAACTCAATAACTCGTGAAGCTCCATCAACTGGATTCGGAATAGTTGAACCCATGAATGGCATACCTGCTTTACCCTTTAAAATTAAATCCCCGATAAACGCACCAAAACATGCCGGACAAACCTGCATTCGTGAAGGTTCTGGAATAATTGCAAGACCTGCATTATAACCCTTAAGACGGGAGGCAAGAGTTCCATTTCCTCCAGCATATTCTTCATCTACAATACTTTCAAAAATAATATCACCAGATGGCTTAAAACCAATATCCTTTAAAATTTTAAGAGCCCAGAATAAAGCTGTAATGCCTCCTTTCATATCAACTGAACCTCTTCCATACAGGCGATTGTCTTTTATAACTGGCTTATATGGAGAGCAAATCTTCCAATTTTCCGGTATAGATGGTGCAACATCAATATGCCCGCTGAATAAAATTGACCTACCTTTTCCAGATCCCTTCCATTCTGATACCAGATTTTTCCGCTCCTTCGGATATTTCCTACCAGGCAGCCAGGATGGATGGTCTTTAATTCCTAAAACATCTTCAGGAGTAAACATGTTAGTATCCAAACCCATATCTTTACACTCTTTCTCGATAAACTGCTGGGCTTTATATTCATACCCGTCCGGATAACGATTCTCACTTGGAAATCTAATGAGTTTTTTTGTCCATTCAATTATCTCCTTAGAATGTTTTAAAACAGCTTCCTGTATTAACTGAGAATTAACATCGGTCATAATGTAATCACCTCACGCCTATAACTAGTTAATTCTCTTATACCGCTCTTTGTAACAAGTATTCCATCTTCATACCTTAATCCATTTTCTCCATCAGATAACCATATATCAATATTAAATACCATATTAGATTGTATAGTGAAATCTGCTTCTTTTGCAATCCATAATCCCTCAACTTCTGAACTTCCTGTTCCATGAGCCGGCCCATATAGAGTAAAGTTTTCAAATCCATAACGGGCAAGAATCTCATAGTAACCATCAAAGATTTGGGAAGCACGTTTTCCAGGAATAATTTCCTTAAGTGCATAATTCATAGCTTCAAGTGCGGCATCCATTAACCGAGTGACAGATTTTATTGCTTTACCTACCACAAATGGCCGGCACATATTCCCACAATATCCCATATACTTTGCACCAAATGTAAATTGAACAAGTTCATCTTCTTCGATTGACCTATCAGTTGATCTGCACAGACTTAATTTTGTATTTGGACCCGAGCAGACCCATGCAGGATACGGCATGCCTTCTGCTCCCATCAACGCCATTTTTGAGCGTGCAATTGCCTCCAATTCCCATTCTCTTTTCCCTGGTTCAACTGCCTGAAACGCAGCTTTCATTGCTTCTTCTGTTATACGATAAGCTTCAATAATATAAGGTATTTCCTTATCAGATTTTATTGCCTGAACCCTTAAAAGTATCTCATCAGCAGGGATAAATTCAGCACTGGGAGAAGCTTTTTTTAAATCTTCAAATATAATATGAGGAAATATATTCCAGTTACCAATTCCTATCCGTTTTGGTGTGTATCCGCATGCTTTAGATAATATTAAAGAAAAGTCCTCGCTGGAAACTTCGGGAACCCATGTTGGAGAAGATGTCTCAACTAATAAAGGGTTTACACATATTTTGGGCACATAAGAAAATGCTTTAGCAAAATCAAATGATTCAGGACCACCTGTTACAAGAATTGCCTCTCCTTCAACAGGAACAATAACACTTGAAAAATCAAAAAAGGGCCAAAATCCTGTAAGAAATCTGGATGTTGCTGATTCACATTCATTGCTATAACCTACAAATACATTTAAATCCTCTTTCTTTAATTCTTTCTGCAATCTTTTTATTCTATCTTCATATTCAGAAAACGGGATAGGTTTGAGTCTCATCTTTTTCTCCTGTCTGTCGTGTTAATATAATAATAAATCTAATATAAATAATTTTTATTAATATGCGATGATATTACTTATACTCAATATCAGATTTAGGGTTGAGTATTGCTAAAAAATTTTACTTATGTTTTTTACCGAACCATTGATTCTTATCGCCAAGATATTCCATTAATTCAACAACTGCGCCATCTCTATATTCATAAAATCCAACGCGAAGGAATCCACCTACTTCAAAGGGTTTAAGTAGTACCTTTAAATCTTTTGATGCTTCCGCTATACTCTTTACCCTGAATGCAATATGGGGTTTTTCTCTTACAGGCCCCTTAACCGGGCTATCAGCTTCGTAGCGAAGCCATTCAACGTGAAAAGGATGTTCCTTTGGATCTGTTACCCAAACACGTGTATCTTCTACCCAATTTTCATCATCTTTCTTTTTTTCTGTTATTAATCCAACATGATCAAATTCCATTCCTTTTCCCTCCTACTAAATAAAATTAATAAATCAAGCTAATAAAATATCATATATATATTTATTACTTTAAGTAATTTCATTAAGAATAGTACCACTATAGATAATATATCAATTTTTTATTCTATTATTTATAAACTATTTCAAAACTCAATAACCTTGTTTTCTCTTGCAGATTTTTCTGCCATCTTCATAGCATAAACAGCATCTCTGGATTCCTGTGGTGTGATTACAGTTGGTTTTTTGCTGCGTGTTATACACTTTATAAAATAATCAAATTCTTCCTTTAAGTATCCTCTCCTTAAACCATGAACAGTTGGCCAATACGTAGATTGTGGATAGCCCACACCTTTTTCAGTCAGTACCATATAATGAGAGCCAGAATTATCTATATAAATTGTCCCTTTTGTCCCAATTACCTCCATTCTTGCATCTATAGCAAAAGGAACATTATCGGGCAGGCACCATACGTTTTCTATCACAGCAAAAGCATCGTTATCAAGACGAAATAAAGCCCACCCAATATCATCATAGCGAAACTCTGGTCTTGTATTCATTGTTTGTGCATAAACACTTTTTGGTTTAGCTCCTGTATACCAGAACATAAGGTCAATATCATGAATACCATCTCCAAATAAGGCGCTGATTTTATCTAAAGAGCTTTCAGTAATCCATTTAGCAAGGTTCCTTCGCGCATGCATAGAGAGGATTTTTCCAATATTCCCAGCCTCGATTTCTTCTTTTGCAAGAGCATATGCTGTATCAAACCTGCAAACATGTCCGACCATAAAAGACTTATCTGTCTTTTCTACCTCTGCTAAAATCTTATCACAATCCTCCACACTATCAGCCATTGGCTTTTCAAGGAACACATGCTTTCCAGCTCTAAGAGCATCTATAGTTGGTTTTAAATGATCTTTAACATGAGTTACAATTGTAACCATATCAATATCTTTATCTGCAAGAAGATCGTGATAATTTGTGTACTTTTTTAAAATATTGTATTTTTCAGCCATTTCACTTAACCTGTTTTCGCGACGTGTACAAACTGCCACAAGATTTACAGCAGGCAGCTGTTTAAGAGTGTCCACATGGTGCTCACCAAACCATCCTAACCCTATGACACCACATCCTATTCTATCCATTATTACAACCTCCCAGTATTTAATAAATATAATAAATATATAAAACCAAGCTTAAGTTACTACTTGATAACCCCTCCAGTAATGATTGATTATAATCATGTAAAATATAATAAATATCCAAAACTTAAATACTATTTAATATATTATTTTGGTCCCACTTTTATAGGAATAGCAGTAACCTCATCTGCAGTAATGATCACATTATCCCGGGAATTCTTACGCAACTGCAGCAATGTTGATGGCCTGTCAAGCGTTGGGGGATGCATGCAAGCTATTCTAAAGGTTGCTCGCTGCCATCTTAAATCTCCGCCATCACAATACAGTTCTATCCTTTTTGCACTAAATATTGGCTTCATCC
Organism: Actinomycetota bacterium; assembly: GCA_016783985.1. The sequence goes on along the minus strand of JADHVM010000007.1, from coordinate 3,006 downwards.
CAATAGTAACAGCTTTGGGGGGAAGATCGTAGCTACTACCACCTATTCCACATAGACTATTAATAACAAAAGTATCTGAGTTAAGATCAATAACTCTAGTCCTGGAGTTTAGGAACTTTTTAATAGTCATCCTTCTGTAATATATATCATAGGGTTCATTAAATGCAATATGCCCATGATACCCAATACCGCCATAGCAAATATCTATACCACCCAGCTTGCTAATTTTATTTTCATTATAATCCAGATCGTATGGGTTGGGCCATATTACCTGACCAGGGTTTAATCCTAAACTACTATCAAGTAATGAAAACAGGATTCTATCCATATATCCCCTAAAACTCATAGGGTGAGACTTGGGCACCAATCTTCCTTCCCAATCTAAGTACTCATCCATAAAAAATATCCAGAGGTTTTTAAGATTTATTTTTTCTTTATTACATATATCTACCAGTATTGGATATTGAGGTGTAGGACCAACAGGAAGAATTATCTTGGTTAATCTACCTGCATTATTATTACTGATTACAATATCTGCTATTGACCTAGCCAATTTACTATGCAATGCACTGGCATTTTTTACTACATCCACTTTAACATTACTATATTTATCAATATCTTCAATTGGTACTGTCATCATTTTTTTAAAATCTTCATCACTAACAGTTTGGTGGGTTACTATGCCATTAAACTTATTCATATCAATCCCTTATAAATTATTATCTCTGATTAAATATAATTTTAATACAGTTTTACTATCTTATTTTCTCTTGCTAATTCCCTACTCAACATAACCAAAGCTTTTTAAGAAATCATACGATTTTTTTACAGCTTCATTAGTTTCTTCCAAAGAATGCTCTTTACCATCAAATTCAACTTCCAGGCTCATTGGACCATTAAAGTCTTTTACCAAATCAAATATTTTTCTAAAATCTATGTTCCCTTCGCCAAGTGCAGGAAAATTCCATTCTTCAACTCCGCCAGCACGCTCTTTTAAATGCATAAAACCCATATGTGGCAGAGCATATTCAATATCTACTTCAGCTTTTACACCACCGTAATACATAACATTTGCAGTATCATAATTAAGTTTAACATTTGGATGATTAATTTCCTTTATTATTTCAGCACCTTTCTTGCCAGTATTAAACCAATTACCATGCATCTCAAGACATACTGTTACATCCATAGATTTAGCATAATCTGCAATTTCACTTATATCTGAATAAAACCTCTTCTGGTCTTCTTCTGTTTTAACTTCTCCTGTATCAGTAGTTGCAAAATTTGCACCAAATAACCTAACAGTATCTATAACCTTTTTAAAATTACTGACTGCATTTTCTTTCATCAAACGGGTATGGCCTGCGACACAATAAACTTTGAGTCCATAACTGCTGCATAGTTTTAAAATCTTGTCAGCATCTTCTTTTGTCATCTCTTCAGGATCTGGTTTAATATGGGAAAAGTAAGCAGGTGCACTGGTTAGCTCTATATATTTAAATCCAGCTTTTGATATTCCCTCAGCTATTTCTTCCAAGCTGTACGGGGGGTAAGTTGTTGTGACAACTCCAACTATATTTTTCATATCTTTCTCCTTTTTAGAATTAATATTATTTAATTTATGTGTTAACTATACTATTTGGCAGGCATTCAGCCATTAAGGCAAAACTCTCTCAGTTAATCCAAATGGGTACATCTGTTGCTGTACAAAAGCTTCTGCATAAGAAACCCCAGCTTGATATCCTCTAAATCTTGCTATTGTCTTTATAAACTCTTCAACATTAGTATTATGCATTTCCTTTAGCCAGTCTAGCTGTGACTGCATTTTTAACATCATTTTTACTTTAATATCTATAGTTTTAGATATATCAACATATTCTACCGGGGTAAAGTTAATCCCTGCTAAAGTATCCATATAGTATAATATAGGTACTTTATCTGAACGAGGATATTTAGTCTTCCATAATTTAATGCTTGCCAGGTAAGTAGCCTCAAATACAAGCTTGCTTACATTTACATGGTCAGCCATATAATCATTAGGATGATGGGTTATTACTACATCTGGATTAGCCTGCCTGATTATATCGATTATCTTCACCCTGGAATCCAAATCCAGCACTACTTCCCCATCTGCCATTCCACCATATATTGATACAGCTCCAATTAATTTTGTTGATTCAATAGCTTCGCCTCTTCTGATTTTTGCAATTTCCTCAGATGTATGTGTAAGGCTCCCTTTATTTCCGTCACATACATGACACATGAAAATTTCGTGTCCATTCTGTTTGTATAGAGCAAGTGTGCCTGCACATAATAACTCAATATCATCAGGATGAGCACCAATTGCTAATATTTTCATAGTATCCCTCCATATATATTTCATAGAATTATAAACTGCTATTGATTTAATATATTATTATTTTTCAGTGATATTGTCTATTTTTAAAAATATCTTCATTTTCTATTCCATAAGGAAACCTTCACTTAATATAATAATTAACAATCATAAAATAAGAAACTTCTAATATATCTGCTGTTGTTGCTCAGTGACATTGTCACCTCTAAATTGTTATTTTGAGCTTAACATAATAGCTTTTTAGCGGAAATACACTTTTAAGAATAAGGTGATGTATAAGGTCTAACTAGTAAATTATTTTTTAATATCACTTCTTTCCAGATTTAATAAAAACCTTTTTATCTTTTCTCCACCAGTAAATTTTCCTAAAGAACCATTGCTTTTTACTACTCTATGGCATGGTACTACAAGCATTATAGGATTTTTGCTTAGAGCAGTTCCGGCAGCTCTCCATGCACAGGGATAACCAGCAAGCCCTGTTATTTTCTTGTAGCTAATTATTCTACCATATCTAATATCATAAGTTTTATCCCATATTTTTCTTTCAAATTTCGTGCCTGTTAAAAATTTAGCTTTTATATTGAGATCCTTTGACCTGCCATTCAAATAATTGCTAATAGTAGATTCAATTATTTGATATTTTTTCTCTA
>JADHVM010000086.1 GCA_016783985.1 Actinomycetota bacterium | reverse complement strand
ACCACTACAATGAAGAAATAATTGGTGAGGAAGAAATCAATAATTTTAGAAATGAAATAGGAGTAAATTCTAAAGATGTTTTATTGTTATTTGTAGGAAGATTAAACCTTACCAATCAGCCTTATAAAGGATTATCAGAGCTTATTGATATATACCAGAACATTTCTAAAAAACATAAAAATATTAAGCTACTAACTGTCGGGTATGGTTCAAAAAATGATGAAGAATTGCTTAAAAACCAGGGAATATTATCTATAAGCAACGCCCCCGAGGAACTCATGCCCTTAATTTACAGATCCTGTGATATCTATACTACCTGCTCTCGCTGGGAAGGGTTCGACCTGCCTATTGCGGAAGCACATAGTTTTGAAAGGCCAACTCTTTGCTATGATATTGGTGCCCACTCAGAAATCTCTCAAAATAGAAAAACTGGTTTTATAGTAAAAAATAAAAAGGAATTTATAGAAAAATTAGAAATTCTGGTAAATAATCCAGAGTTAAGAAAAGAAATGGGGGCAAAAGCCAGAGAATATTCAAAAAGATTTACCTGGGAAAATAGTGTAAAACAATATCACCAAATCATTAAAAAGATGCTTAATTTAAAAGATTCAGATATTACAGCTAAACCATATATTGATAGATATAAGCCACATCTGAGCAAAGATGTGTCAGTAATCATTGTCAACTACAACTCGTCTTACCCCGTATTAAAGGAATGCCTGGACTCTATTAAAAACCAGACACATAAAAATATTGAAATCATTATCTTCGACAATAACTCCACCTACAATGTTCTGGAGGATATAAAAAAAGACTTTAAAGACATAAAAATAATATACTCCAAAAAAAATCTTGGTCTGGGAGAAGGTATAAATCAGGCTTTAAAATATGCAAATTCGGATCTTATCGTAATATCAAATTTTGATGTAAGCTATAATCACGACGCCTTTGAACAAATGGTAAACTCCATTAACAGTCTTGAGAGTACTTATCTGGGTGTAGCTCCAAAAGTTAAATTTTACTATCAGAAAGATTTTCTTGAAAGCGTTGGTATTTACCTGGATAACAGCTTTTATATAGGTCATTATGGGCTGGGACAGCTGGACCTGAGCCAGTATAATAGAACCGAAGATATTTTTGGGGTATCCTTTGTATCCTGTCTAATAAAGCGCGATGCTTTCTATGAAAATAAGGTTGGACCTGTGGACCCTACCTTTTTCTTATTCTACGAAGATGCAGATTTTTGCTATCGGGCAAACCTTCATGGATATAAATTCAGGTCTTGCCCATCTGCAATCTGTTATCACAGATATGCACACAGCTTCAGGGACGAGACTGCTGCTTTTCAGATAAAATATTATTATCAAAAGTTAAATCTTTTGAAAACCGCCTATAAAAATGCTGAGCTGCATAACCTTAAAAGAATTATGTCCATTGAACTTGATATTCAAAAACAAAACTTAAAAGATATTAACCTAAAGACAACTGCCAGAAAAATAATGAAGGATTTTAAAAGAAACCTTAAATATCTCAAGAAAGAAAGAAATTATATGCAGTTTTCCAGGCAGATATTTGATACTGATATCACTAAATATAGCTGGGGAGAGAACATTTACTTTGACATTGTAAAAAATGAACCAATTTATTCCATTGAGAATCTTCATCACTCTTACCGCAGGTTATTCGCTCTTATGGGAAATGAGAGATATGGAGGATATGCTAATTATCTTGTGAATTTAAAAAACACTAAATTTAAGATGGAAACCGATTTGTTTAAAAATATACTACACAGTAAATTAGAATATGAGCCTATCTCAGTACATAAATTTATTGATAAGATAGAATAAGAAATTATAAGCTCAGAATAAAAACTATAGTCAAAAATATGAGAATAGCAATAGATGTATCTACAGTTTTAAATCACGGTCAGGATATTGGAGCAGGAAGATATATAATTAACTTACTAAAAGGTTTGTTTGAGATTGATAAGGAAAATACTTATATATTAACCGGAAGGTATACTTCTACTGAGTACCTTGAAATTGCATATAATCTCAAGAAAGATTTTGAAAACAATAAGATTGAACTGAAGTTCTATAGGACTCCACAAAAAAAACTTGATTTATGGAACAGACTTAAGTTCCCTCCCATTGAATTTCTGGGTTTCAAAGCTGATATATTACATTGTCCTGATTATCTTATTCCACCCACCTTAAACAAAAACATCGTTTTAACCATCCATGATCTGGCATTTGTAAGATTCCCCCAGTTTAACTTTGACTGGTTTATAAAAAAATATACCATTGAGGTAAAAAGAAATGCAAAGCGCGCTAAAAAAATCATAGCTGACTCACAAAGTACAAAAAACGATATAGTAAATTTTTTTAACATAAATCCTTCCAAAGTAAGCGTGGTACATCTGGCAGCAGATGCCTTTTTTAGAAAGCTTCCCAGTAAAGAAAAAAGGAAAGGAGTACTTAAAAAATACAACATAGACAAAAAGTATATTTTATCTGTAGGCACAATTGAGCCGCGTAAAAATTTTACCACACTTATAAAAGCATTTAATATTGCAAAAAAAAGAAATGCTGGCTTTGGCTATAAGCTTGTTATTGCGGGAAGAACAGGTTGGAAAAGTGAAGCTACTTACACCGAAAGAGAAGCAAGCCCATACAAAGATGATATATTATTTATAGGAAAAGTTTCAGATGAAGATCTCCTTCAGATTTATAACCAGGCAGAGTTATTTGTTTTCCCATCTGTCTTTGAAGGGTTTGGCCTGCCTGTGCCTGAAGCAATGAGCTGCGGGCTGCCTGTAATATCCTCAAATTGCTCCTCACTTAAAGAAATTGCTGGAAATGCTGGAATTCTGGTTACACCTAATGACTACAAGGAGATATCAAAACAAATATCAGACATCCTTAAAAATGAGAAGCTAAAAGAGGAGCTTAAGAAAAAATCACTAATTCAGGCAAAAAAATTTACCTGGACAAAGACTGCAGAAAAAACACTGGATATATATAAATAAAAATGAAAATAATATATAATATTTCTAATAACAAATATTCGAATACAACTTTTAAAGATAAATAATAGATAAAAAAATACAGTAAATTTTAAAATATTAGTATTGAAAGAAAATAATATATATTAATGTTAACAAAAGGTAACAGTTTGAAAACTTTAAAAATACCAAAAGATGAAATAAAAGAATACGAAAAACTTAAGGTTATATCACAGGTAGCTGTGGTTAAGGAAAAAATAGAATTGTTTGAAAAAAAATATAGATGCTGCCTTGATAATTTTTCAAAAGAAATAAATAAAAGAAAAAGTGAAGATTTTGACATGTGGGATGACTATATTGAGTGGAAAGCATACAAAAAATCTCTACAGGAACTGAAACAGAAAATCAAGGAAATTGATGATGCTGAAGACATTACAGTCACTTAAAACAAATAAAATTGTCAAAACCTACGCTATCTTAGACTTCAAGCAAGGAAAAACCTTTTACTATCTAAAAATAAGAGCGGTACTGATAAATAACAGCATCTTACACATAAGAGAATACATCTCAGACAATGAACGTATATATTCATACCACTGGCAAAGTAAAGATGGCAAACTTATTTGTAGATGGGATAATGCTCCACATTATACATGGTTAAAGACATTTCCACACCATAAACATGTATCAGAAAAAATTGAAGAATCACAAGAAACTGACTTGGAAAACATTTTAAAAAAGATAGAAAATCACATATGAGTCTGCTGCAAAGTCTCTGTAATTTATTTTATCAGTTCTATAGAACTTCAAAAGCAGATATTATACATTCTTAAAAACAAAGAAATGAGAGAGGAACTGAAAGGGAAATCACTTATTCGGGCTAAAAAATTCAGCTGGGAAGAAACTGCCAGAAAAACTTTGGTAATTTACAAAGAAATTATTTTCCAGAAACAGTTTCTTTTATGATTATTCTAGGATTTAAATCTGCTATTCCTTCTGCTCTATTATTATGCATAACATTTATAGTCAGCATATTATTTATCCAATCACAATATGTCTTTGCATCTCGATATCCTACAGCTACAGTTACGTAATAGCTACCGCCAATTAGATTTATTATTTGCCTAAATTCTACATTTATTAAATCTCCTTTTTTAAATATCCCTGATTTCATACCACTAAGTTTAGAATTAGTACCATATATAACATTATTTTTAGCATCAGTAATTCTTATACCAAACATAGGAGCTTCAACCTTTGCTTTGAATAAGACTTCATATATAATCTTCACTACATCACCATATTTACAATAATCTATTTTTTTGTTATTTTCATCTAAAAGCTCTATTTTCCTTATTTCAGCGTCACCTGAACCAAATCTATTTACAATTTCACCATCAATTTCTAAATTAGACATTTTATTTATTTCTTCACCATCTACTATTTTCCTTTTACTCTCAACTAAAGTTTTAAATATCTTTTTCCTTTCCTCTTTTTGCTTTTCTATTATTCTCTGCTTTTCTATTTCCTCCACATAAGCTCTGTATTTATTTACCACTCTTAAGGGATTTCCAGTATCTTCAACTTTTCCATCTTTTAAAAATACCACTCTGCTGCATAAATCAGATATCGTTCCCAAATCATGTGAAACTATAATTATGGTTTTTCCTCTCTTCATAAAATCATATATAACCTTGTAGCACTTAGACTGAAAAGACTGATCTCCCACTGCCAGAACTTCATCTACAAGAAGAATATCTGGATTTACATTAATGGCTACAGAAAATCCAAGCCTCATATACATGCCTGATGAATAATTTTTAACTGGTGTATCTATAAATCTTTCAAGTTCAGAAAACTTAACAATCTCATCAAACTTTTTATCAACATCTCTTTTCCTCATCCCTAGTATAGCAGCATTAATGTATATATTTTCCCTACCAGTCAAATCCGGATGAAAACCTGCCCCAAGTTCTAAAAGAGCAGATACTGAGCCATTAACTACAATATCTCCCTTATTGGGTCTTATTATTT
>JADHVM010000085.1 GCA_016783985.1 Actinomycetota bacterium | reverse complement strand
GATATGCTTCACCTGAAAGGCCGTACCCAAACATTTCACAATATATTTTCGCTCCCCTGTTTATAGCATATTCCAGATCTTCTAAAATCAAAATACCTGCCCCTTCACCAATTACAAATCCATCTCTATCTCTATCAAACGGTCTTGAAGCTTTCTCGGGCTCATCATTTCTACTTGAAAGAGCCTGCATGTTTGAAAACCCAGCCATACCTAATGGAGTTATAGGTGCTTCGCTGCCTCCTGCTATCATAGCCCTGGCACTGCCTCTTTTTATAATCTCAAATGCATCTCCTATTGCATTAGAACCTGCTGCGCAAGCTGTGGTTGTTGCACTAACAGGACCTGTCGCTCCGGTTATAATAGAAACATGAGCAGAAGCCATATTAGCAATAATCATTGGAATTAAAAAAGGGCTTACCCTATTAGCACCTTTTTCTAATAGAATTTGATACTGTTCCTCTATAGTTTTTAATCCCCCAACACCGCTGCCTATATAAACTCCGACATTACTACAATTAATACTATTTATTTTTAAACCACTATCTTCTACTGTCATCTTTGCTGCAGCAACGCCAAGCTGTGAGAATCTATCCATCCTTTTAGCTTGTTTCGCACTCATATAATCCTTGGGTTCAAAATCTTCAATTTGCGCAGCTATCCTTGAAGAAATTTTACTGACATCAAATCTTTTCACCCTGCTAACACCTGATTTACCAGAAATTAAATTTTCCCAATAATCTTTAATGGTTGATCCTATAGACGTTACCACACCCATTCCTGTTATTACTACTCTTCTCTCATTATTATTCTTACTTTTCATTACCATCTTCTTTTTTTATTACTGCCTTTTTCCATTATCTAGTTATAAAATTTGCTGCTAATTTCAAAGTAAATAAAAAAATCATATACCCATACCTCCATCTAAATTTAATACTGTTCCTGTCATATAATCCGAATCTTCACTTGCCAGAAAAAGTACTGCCTTAGCTACATCATCCACACTTCCTAATTTTCCAGTAGGTATCATACTGATTAATTTTTCTTTTATTTCCTTATCCAGTTTGCCTGTCATCTCAGTCTCTATATATCCTGGAGCAATAGCATTAACTTTGATATTTCTACTGGAAAGTTCCTTGGCAAGGGATTTTGTAAGTCCTATTATTCCAGCTTTTGATGCTGAATAATTACACTGTCCTGCATTGCCATGAACTCCAACTATAGATGATATATTTATAATTTTCCCGCTTCTTTTTTTCATCATATGCCTGACTATTTGTTTAGAACATATAAATGCTCCCGTTAAATTTACTGCTATTACCTTATTCCAGTCCTCTAAAGCCATCCTCATAATCAAGTTATCTATAGTAATCCCAGCATTGTTTACAAGAATATCAATTCCTTGCTGGGCAGCTGCAATTTCATCAATAATTTTTTTTACTTGATCCTCATTAGTTATATCGACTTTGTAAAAATAGACCTTGTCTTTCCCAAAAGCAGACTTAAATTTGCCTAAAACTTCAGCTCCATCATTTTCATTTATATCAAAAATATATATAATTGCTCCTTCTTTCAAAAAGTACTCACAAATTTTTCTACCTATTCCTCTTGCCCCTCCAGTAATTATACTGACTTTACCATTAAGCCTCATTAGTCAATCCTTTCTCTTTTAAGAAACTCCCTAAATTAATAATATCATCCCAATTATTTGTATTAAATATTGAGACATCCTTAATACCATTTCTTAAAGCAATCCTTTTTACAAGCTCACACAACACTCTCCCGGGTCCTATTTCTATAAAGATTCTTAAATTCTTTTTCAGTAAATATTCTATACTTTCAACCCACTTTATTGGATTAATTAGCTGTTTTACCAAGACATTTCCTATATCATCTTTTCTAATATATGAAACTTCAGTTGTGGAAAAAAAATTATATTTAAAATCACTAAATAAAATATTGTTCTTTATAAATCTTTCCAGATTCTTTGATACTTCAAGCATTAAATGACAATGAGAAGCAATACTGACCTTCAGCGGGACTACTCTCTTCGCACCTTTCTGTTTTAATTTAACTAAAGCTGACTCTAAATTTTTCCTGTATCCGCTTATCACAATTTGGGAATAATCATTGTAATTTGCAATAAAAACTTTACCTATATAATCTTTTAAAACATCTAAAATCTTACATTTGTCCAGTCCAATAACCGCTGCCATTCCACCACTTATGTTATTATTTTCCATGATTTTACCTCTAAACACAACGAGTTCTGCTCCTTTTTTAAAATTTAGTGCACCGCAGGTAAAAAGCGCACTATATTCACCAAGACTATGCCCTAGCACTGTATCAATACAATCATTCTTTAAAGAAAAACTATCTATAATATAACTAAAAATAGCACAGCTTAAAGTATAAATAGCAATCTGACTAAATTGTGTTTTCTGTAGAATAACTCCTTTATCATCTTTGTTATTAATAATATTTAAAATGTTCTGTCCTAAAACTTCACTTGAAATATTAAAATATTTCTTATATTCAGTATTATTGCTTAAAAATTTATCCCCCATATGCAGACTCTGCGATCCCTGTCCAGGAAACATAAGGACAATTTTATTTGTTTTATTTTCATCCATATTGTTTCATATTGCTTTTATAATTTATTTAATGTCTTAACTCTTTAATATTTTTTATCCAATTGCAAACATTATATCTACAGAACAAGCAAGTTCTCCATCTACAGTTGCTCGGCCCTTTGCTTTTCCAATATTTCTTCTGAATCTCTCCATTTCTACCTCAATTACCAACTTATCTCCTGGCCTAACAATTTTTTTAAACCTTGCCTTGTCTATCCCTGCAAACAATACTATTTTACCCTTATTTTCAGGAAGCGTAAGAACTGATACTGCACCTGCCTGAGCTATAGTTTCTACTATAAGAACACCTGGCATTATAGGATTAGATGGAAAATGACCCTTAAAATAATATTCATCTTTACTAACATATTTAATACCTTTTATTCTCTTTCCTGGATCAATCTCTATAATTTCATCAATTAATAGAAATGGGGATCTATGAGGAATGAACTTTTCAATATCTTTTTTGGTTAATTTATTCATTATAGTATTTCCCTTTTCAATGTATTTACCAAAAAACCATAATCAATCAGTATTTGCTATTCCATTTGATTTCATAAGTTAGACGTTTCAATATTTCTATAGTTTCATAAAAATCACTTCCAATCACGCAATTTGATATAATCCAAATAATTTATTCTATATTTATTACATTTTTTATTATTTCTTGTTTGATAGTAACCTTTAAATATTTATTAATATTGTATATAATTACGCAGTTAAGTTATTATTATCATTAAAGAATTTAAATAATTATAAAAACTTAATTTAATAACTTTGTATAATATAGGGTTGAATTATTAATTATAAATATGTAAAATAAAGAAATATTATAAAGAATTAATAACCTATTATATTAAATATTTATTTAAAAATTTATAAACTTTTATTTGCGGCAGAAAATGAAAAACAATAATAAATTTATAAAAAAAGCCCTTAAAGAAAGAGAGTCTAGATACAGAAACCTGGTTGAAGGGTTAAATGAAGCTATATATCGTATGTCTCTACCTGATGGTAAGTATGAGTATTTTAGTCCTGCAGTAAAGAAAGTCTTTGGGTATGGTGCAAAAGAATTTCTAAATAACCCTCTACTTATAAGAAAGATAATCCATCCTGACTCTAAAAATTACTTTAAGGAAAAGTGGGATGAGCTTACAAGTGGAAAAGTACCTCCAACATATGAATATAGTATAATTGACCCAAAAGGAAAACAAAGATGGATTACACAATCAAATAAAGGAATATTTGACAGTAATGGTAATATTTTTGCAATAGAAGGTATCTGTAGAGATACCACAAGCCGTAAAAAAATAGAAGACTTAATTAAAATACAGCGCAACCTTATTACCAAACTAACCAGCATTTCTAATCTGAGTAAAGCACTCAAAGTATGTGTCGATACAGCTATTGAAGCAACAGGAATGGATTGCGGTGGAGTCTATCTTGTTGACAGGGAAACACATGATATAAATCTTTCCTATTCAAAAGGACTGTCTGAAAGCTTTGTAAAAAGTACATCTAAATACAGTAAAGACTCGCCAAACGCTAAACTAGTTATGGCTGGAAAACCCATATATATACAACATCTCAAACTGGGTGTTTCACTGGATAAAATTAGATATAAAGAAAAGCTTCTTGCTATTGCTGTTATCCCTATCAAGCATGAAGGCAGTGTAATTGCCTGCCTTAATATTGCATCACATACATTAATTGAAATACCAGTTAATACTCGCAATATACTTGAGAGTACAGCAAACCTGATAGGTGGTGCTATTGCAAGATTAATTGCTAAAGAAGCCCTGGAAAGAAGTGAAGAAAAATATCGTCTTCTTGTTGAAAATCAAACAGATCTTTTAATTAAAGTTGATAATAAAGGAAGGTATTTATTTGTAAGCCCCTCATATTGCAAATTATTTGGAAAAACCGAAAAAGAATTTATAGGTAAAGCTTCCATGCCGCTAGTTCATAAAGATAACAAAGAACTTACTGCTAAAGCAATGAAAAAAATAAACAAACCGCCATACACAAGTTATATTGAACAGAGAGCTATAACAAAACATGGATGGAGATGGATTTCCTGGGCTGTTAAATCTATATTCGATAAAAATAATAATATTACAGGAGTTGTTGCTAGCGGAAGAGACATAACAGATAGGAAAAAGGCTGAAGAAGCTTTAAAAGAAAGTGAAGAATTCAATAAAAGCATACTTGAAAATTCTTCAAATCCTAAACTTGTAATAAACCTAGATGCTTCAATAAATTATGTAAATCCAGCTTTTGAGAAGTTAACTGGCTTCAAATCTAAAGAAATTACAGGTATAAAAGCTCCATATCCATGGTGGATAAAGGAATCGCAGGATGTCACTTATCGGAAGCTAAATGAAGCTATGAAAAATGGATTAGAAAAAACTGAAATATCTTTTAA
>JADHVM010000006.1 GCA_016783985.1 Actinomycetota bacterium | reverse complement strand
AGGTGGGTGAAGATTTTGCTCCTATAAATAAAACGCAACAATTTAGCCCTACAGAAATTATATATGCTTGTATTAGAATTAATTATTTTATTTTAGGAAATAGTCTTAAAGCAAAATGGTATGATAACAATGGTAATTTGATAGTAGAAACTGTAGCTGATATGGACGAGGATTTGTATGAACCCATGTGGGCTGATTTTACTTTTGAAGGAGAAGATGGATATTTACTGCCAGGTGCCTACAATGTAGAAATATATTTAAATGATAATTTATATGATACATATGATTTTAAGGTTACAAATACATATTCTAATGATAAATATGGTGTATTATTTGCAGTGCCAGATAATTGGACATATACAGAGATAGATGATGCTGATGGTCTTGAAGTAAATCTGATTGCACCATCTGAAGATTTACTTGTAGTTTTTCTTTTCATGGTCAGCTCTACTGATGATTATCTTCCAAAAGATCAATTACCAGAGTTTGTTGATGAAATGAATGCTGGAATAGCAGTTGACAATAACTGGGAGTTGATTGATATAATGGAAGAGGAATTGGTATCAAATAATGGCATACCATACCGTGATTTTGTGTATGTATATAATGACCCTGACAATAATGAATGGGCTACAGCGACAGCATTCTTTGAAAATAATGATAGGCTTTATGTATTATTTACTACAGTAAGATCTGATTACTATAATATAGGGAAGCCTATATATTATGGTATTATAGATTCACTACAGCTTGATTAAATTAATATTTTAAAGGATTGTTATTGCAAGGCTAGTTATTTTAAGGGCTTAACACAGACAAACAGCTATTCTGCTTTATGTCCTACTGGGACAATATATAATGGAACATAATCCTCAGGTAAATTTAATAATTTCTGTATGTAACTGTCATCAAAAGCACCTATTGGAACTGCCCCCAGACTGAGTGCCTGAGCCTGTAGCAAAATATTCTGGCAGCAGTGTCCAGCTTCCATATGAACATATCTTGTACCTCTATCTCCATATTTGGTTGTAGTTCTTTCATAGATAGCAGTTATAATAATATTTATAGAAGCATCAGCAATAAAATCCTGGAATGAAGCACCCTGAGCGAGGTTAGATCTTAAATCCTCAGAGGTAAGTTTTATTAATTTATGTTCATCTGGGATATAGTGAAATGCTCCATCACTTTTAATTATAAATAATTCAAGGGGATACAGGGCACCTGCAGATGGGGCTGTTCTAAATCCTGTATTTTCTTTTGTAATGCCCTGAGCTGCCCATAGAAGCTGGGAAACCTCTTCTATGCTTAATTCTTTTGAGGAAAAATTTCTTACAGATCTTCTATTGTTTAAAGCTTCTTCTAGTGATACTTTGCTTTCAAGCTTTGGATTTGGAAGCATTATTTCTTCTCCTTTCTCGAAATCATTTAAACTAGTATCTTTTGTATTTGTTAGTCTCTCTTTAATTGTATAAGTTATATAAGAATTTAAGTCTTTTAGACTCATGCATGATATGGCGGAAGTAATCAGTATAAAAAATATAAATATAATAGCTGATATTTTAATTAAAATAGCTGAGTTTTTTGTGAAATTATTATTCATAATTTAAAGTAATTAAGATATTCTACTAAAAATTTATCTTCTGTCTAATTAGCTATTCTAACCTAACTAATTTTAGTATACAATATGTCTAATTATATGAGTTCAACCCCAATTTATTCTAGAATTGTTAAATTAAAGATATTTTTCATTTGAATTATATGACTATTATAAAATAAAAATATAAGGTTTTGGAGGTTTGCAATGAAGTCTTTTAAGTTAATGGAAAAAATAATTAAAATATTAATACCTGCCATGATTTTAATTCTCACTATTAGCTTTGGCTGCACAAAGGATATTGCAGATATTGATGAGGTAAGGAAATATTCTGACACGATGGCAGAAAATTTATTAGTTGGGTTAAGTGATGGGGATTATGGGAAATTTTCTAAAGATTTTGATGATGAGATGAAAGGAGCTATTCCTGAAGAATCCTTTGGGGAATTTGGTTCCCAAATAAAAGAAGGATTGGGAGAGTATGTTACTGACTCCAAGGAATATTTAAACGTAACCAGAGAAGATGAATTTACTATTGTTTATTATAAGGCAGAGTATATCAATGATTCCACAAAGAGAGTAGTAGACACTAAGGTTAAAGTTGTATTTAGAAAAGTAAATGGTGAAATGAAGATAGTTGGATTATGGTATGAATAAAGATATCTGATTTTTTAGATTTGAATTTATGGTATGGATGAATTATTAGTTTATAATATACTTTTGATAATTGTATTTGTTTCTGCAATTATTATTTTTATTTCCCTTTTTTTTATTTCAGCCCCGTATGGACGATTTATTCGCGGAGGCTGGGGGTTAACAATTAATGCAAGAACTGCATGGATTATAATGGAGCTTCCTGCTGTTATTGTATTTTTTATTTTATTTCTGCCTGGAAGTCAAAAGACAAATATCGTAGCAATTATTTTTCTAATTCTGTGGATGATTCATTATACTAATAGAACGTTTATTTATCCTATTATAATGCGTGGCGGAAGTAGAAGATTTCCAATATTGATTGTTTTATTTTCGATTCTATTCAATTCTATAAATGGATATCTTAATGGAAGATATCTTTTTTATTTTTCACCAGGGTATACTTCTGATTGGATTAAAGATCCCAGGTTTATTATTGGTCTTGCACTATTTCTGGTTGGTTTTATTATTAACATTCATTCAGACTCTGTTCTTCGTAAATTACGGAAACCGGGTGATTCTGGATATAGAATTCCTTACGGGGGATTTTTTAGATATATTTCGAGCGCAAACTATTTTGGTGAAATAATAGAATGGATTGGTTGGGCTGTTATGACCTGGTCACTGCCAGGACTTGCTTTTGCACTTTTTACAATTGCAAATCTTGCGCCCAGAGCTCTCTCAAATCATAAATGGTATATGAATAAATTTCCCGAATATCCTAAGAACAGAAAGGCAATTATCCCCTTTGTTTATTAATTGCTTAATCAAATTGCCAAATTAATTCCTGCTGATTACTTTAGATTTTATTATTTTTAATATAAGATTATATTTAACTTGAAATAATATAATTAGTTTTATATTTAATAGCTAAATGGAGTAGATAATTTTTAAAAATTTGATTTATATTTTTTTTAAATTATAATATCTATAAAAGTATAAAAGAATGATTTAGTTTTTATGATTTTTGATAGAAAAAATAAACACTTTACAATACTTGTATTATCAGACGAAAAGTCAAAAATAAGAAAATTCAGCATATCATTTAATTTATTCAGGTTTATTTTTGTTTTTTTAGTAATAATTCTTGCTTCAACAACACTTCTTGTTTTTAATCTTATTATAACTCATCAACAGTTAGAAAATAAGATTGCTGAGATAGAAAGAATGAAATATAAAATAAATTACAAAGAAATTGAGTTTGCCAATCTTAAGGAGAAGACAGAGGAAATTAAAGCAAAAACCGTAATCCTGGAAAGTTATTTAGCAGAAGTCGAAGATTTAGATAGAATGGTTAGAGATATAACAGGTAAGGGTGGATATGAAGAAGAAGTGGTAATTTACAATACTGATTTAAATGCAAATGTGGAAATTGAAAACGACCCAAACGAAATGTTTTATTATGGTTTTGCCTATGAAGAAGGTCTTGATGATATTGATGCACTACTGGATGATCTTCTAAGCAAAGCTCCTGAATTATCTGAGAAACTTTTTCAGGATAAGCAGCATATGGAGGATCATATCTATTTAATGGAGCACACTCCTTCCATGTGGCCTACCTGGGGAATGATAACTTCTTTATTTGGTGCAAGAAGAGGTTCTAATATTCACCAGGGTTTAGATATTGCAAACAGAACCGGTACTCCTGTTAATACTACAGCCAGCGGAGTAGTATTGTTTGCTGGATGGCACGGAGGGTTTGGAAACAAAGTGATAATATATCATGGTTTTGATTATACTACAGTTTATGCCCATCTTAGTAAAATGTATGTGAGCGTTGGTGATGAAGTAAAACAGGGTGATGTAATTGGTACTGTAGGAAGTACAGGATATAGCACCGGATCTCACTTGCACTATGAGGTTATTGTTAATGGACTACATAAGAATCCGATGGATTTCTTACCATAAATTTTTAATTTTGCAGGTTTTAAATTTTAATTGTCTACAATAATTTTCTTATATTAATCTCATCTATGTGTGTATTAATTATTTCATGCTGCAGGTTATAGATCTTAATTGTCTATAATGATTTCACCTGAAAATATAAATAGGATCCTAACTTTACTATTTGGTCCTGTGATTATACAATGATTTGTATCCTCAGGTATATAAACAAAGTCATTTTCTTCTATACTGAAAATGTTTTTTCCAATTTTAATTTTTCCTTTACCAGAAAGTACGAACAATGCTTCCTCTACACCATGTTTATGAGTTAAAGATACTTTATTTTCATCAAAACTGACGATTCCTAAATTTAAATTTTTAGATTTTACAGTACCCTGTGGGCCAAATGCAAATTTTACCCATCTGTCATCAAATATTTTTTTAGGTATTTCTGTCTGGTTAAAAATATTGTTATTTTTCATTAAAATCCTTTCCTACTTCTTTATATAATAATTATTGTAATTTTAGCAAATAATAATATATTGAGAATAAAAAAAATTTACAATTATTATTTATTATTTGTTATAATCAATGGCTAGTATATCTTCAATAAGTTTAAAATTAGCTTTTTTGTCTTAGAAAATAATAAAGGAAAGTTTCAAAATGAGAGTAATAGACTTGCCAAAATATGATTTGAAAAAGGAAGAAATTCAAAAAATTGATAGGATTATTAAAAAGTTAAAAAGCAAAAAAGGAGCTTTAATACCAGTTCTTCAAGAAATTCAAAAAAAGATAGGGTTTTTACCAATAGAAGCACAGAAGAGGGTTGCTTTAGGACTAAATATTCCAGAGAAAGATGTTTATGGTGTGGTTACTTTTTATTCTTTTTTTACAATGATTCCCAGGGGCAAGATAAATATAAGAGTTTGCCTGGGGACAGCATGTTATGTAAAAGGTGGTAAAAGAATTATTGATAGAATAGGGAAAGAGCTTAGAATCAACCCGGGGGAGACGACTCCTGACAGAATGTATTCATTACAAACAAATAGGTGCCTGGGTGCCTGTGGTATTGCTCCTATTATTGTAGTAAATGATAAAGTTTATCAAAAGGTTGATCCTGTAAAAGTAATGGATATTGTCTATTCTTATAAATAATGGAAGGTTTTAGGTATGACAGTTAAATCCACAAGTAAATTGAAAAAAAGCAGTCTTATTGAATTGAAAGAGAAAATTATTGCTGAAAATATAAAGAAGTTAAAAGACAAAAAATTTAGAATTGTAGTACATATGGGAACATGCGGGATAGCTTCTGGTGCTGATAAAATAAAAAAAGTTGTCAGCAATGAGGTAAAAAAGGTAAGTAGTAAGGAGATTGATGTTTCAACGACTGGATGTATTGGTTTCTGTAGTATAGAACCAATGTTAACTGTTGAAGCTAGCGGTAAAGAACCTGTTATATATCATAGCTTAGATGGCGATAAAGTTAAAAAGATATTTGCTAATCATATTCTTAAAGGGCAAGTAGTTGACGAATTAGAACCAATAGTAAAGGACTCTAAACTTTCATATTTTTATAGATATCAAGAACCAAGAGTCCTTCACAATAAGGGAAAAATTAATCCATTGGAGATAAAGGATTATATAAGGGAAGATGGATATAGAGGATTTCTTAAAGCATTAGAGATGAATGACCCCTATGAGATTATAAAAATTATCATAGAATCAGGTATTAGAGGGAGGGGTGGAGCAGGATTTCTTACAGGTAGAAAGTGGGACTCTTGCTACAATGCGGTTTCAAGAAGTGGATTAAAATATGTAATATGCAATGGCGACGAAGGTGATCCTGGAGCATTTATGGATAGGAGTCTTCTAGAATCTGATCCTCATTCTGTTCTGGAGGGAATATTGATTGCAGGATTGGCTATTGGTTCAAGTAAAGGGTATATCTATGTAAGAGCAGAGTACCCGTTGGCTATAAAAACCTTGACAAATGCAATACATCAAGCTAAAAAATTTGGTCTGATAGGTAAGGATATCCTGGGAAATGGGTTTGATTTTGATATTGAAATATATCAGGGTGCAGGTGCTTTTGTCTGTGGTGAAGAAACTGCACTTCTGCGTTCTATTGAAGGAGAGAGAGGAATGCCAAGACAAAGACCTCCATTTCCTGCAAATGAGGGTTTATATAAAGAGCCTACTCTTATAAATAATGTAGAAACATTCTCTAATATACCTCAGATAATTTTAAATGGGGCAGAATGGTTTAATAGTGTTGGTACAGATACAAGTAAGGGAACCAAGATTTTTGCCCTGACTGGAGCAGTTAATAATGTTGGGCTTGTAGAAGTACCTATGGGAATAACTTTAAGGGATATTGTATATAAAATTGGTGGAGGAATTAAGGGAGATAAAAAATTTAAAGCTGTTCAGATGGGCGGACCATCTGGAGGATGTATACCTGAAAAATACCTTAATACCCCCCTGGATTACGAGAAGGTAAAGGAAGCAGGGGCAATAATGGGTTCAGGAGGCATGATAGTTCTTGATGAAGATGTATGTATGGTTGATCTTGCAAGATTTTTTATGGATTTTATTCAGGAAGAATCATGTGGACAATGTACACCTTGCAGGGTTGGAACAAGAAGAATGCTAGAAATACTGGAAAGAATAACTCAAGGCAAAGGTGAAGAGGGAGATATTGAGAAATTAGAGGAGTTAGGTAAAATGATTCAGGAGACTTCTTTATGCGGGTTAGGTAAAACGGCTCCAAATCCTGTACTTAGTACTATAAAATACTTTAGAGAAGATTACGAGGAACATATCGAGACTAAGCTATCTTGTAGAAGATTACATAGAAAAGAAAAAGTTAAAAAGGTATGATGCAATATTTAACTTTTTTACTGCTAGGATTTATCGGGGGAACAGCATCTGGACTATTAGGTATTGGTGGAGGAATAGTTATAATTCCTCTTTTAGTTTATATCACAAATATTTCTCCTAAAGCTGCTACAGCGATATCAATGATACAGGTTTTTTTTGCAAGCTCATTTGGTACATTATTTAATTATCTTCAGAAGAATATAAAAATAAAATATGCTGTATATTTTGGTATTTCAAGTATGGCATTTTCCTTCCTTGGTTCTTTTCTTACAAAATATATTCCAGATTTAACTATTAAAATAATTTATTTCCTATCAGCACTAACTGCACTGGCATTATTTTTATCAAGGCGGAAAGAAGATAATATAGCTGGTAAAGAAATTGTTTTTGATAAATATAAATTTTTAAAAGTTGTTCCATTAGGAGCTCTTGCAGGATTAATAGGCGGGATTCTAGGAGTTGGCGGAGGGTTTCTATATGTTCCCATACTTATGTATTTTTTTAATTTTCCAATTCCCATTGCGGTTGGAACTTCTCTTATGATAGTTTTATTTAATTCAGTTCCTGGAGTGGTAGGTAAAGTTATTTCAGTAGAATTTGATATTGTAACTGCAATTATAGTTGCTGTTGGCGCAATTGGCGGTTCAAGACTTGGAACTTATTTAAATAAAAGAGTAAAACCGCTGATAATAAAAATTATTTTTATTATTATAATAATATTAATAATAGTAAGAGTTGCTATTGACTTGTATTCATACTTAACAGTTATTTAAATAGCAGCATCGATTATAAATCTAATTCCCAGATAAAATAAGAATAAGCTGCAGATAATTAAAATGGCGCTGTATATTTTTTTATTAAAGAATTTTCGCCCTGAGCTGATTAAAAAACCTATAAATAAAAACCAGATAAAATCTGCACAAATATGTCCAATATAAAATGAGGTAATACCAATAGTGCTGAGCTTAACACTTCTTATTAAGAATGCAGCACCTATACTTATCCACCATATATACCAATAAGGATTTACAAGGCTGATTATAATACCCTTTAATGTAAAAGTACCTGCTATTTTTTTATTTAGGTTATATTTGCTGGTGGTTGATTTAAAATTTATATTTATCTTTTTTTTAAATACAGAATATAATATATTTGCTCCCATATAAAGTAGAAATGCTCCTCCAAATATACCAATTATTTTTAGTACCAGAGGGTTTTTAAGATAATTTAAAATACCCAGGACGAAACATATAATTAAGACCAATTCTAATATAGAATGCCCTACTACAATAAAAAAAGAGGTCCAGAATCCTTTTTCTGCAGCACTACTAATTACAAGAGTTAACATAGGACCTGGAACTAATGCTCCTGAAAAAGCTACCATCATAGAACCTATAAAAATTTGGATGACTTCACTCATAATTTTTAAAAATCAACTTACCTTATTAATTAGTTTGCCTATTTTTTCAATCTCACAGATTACCTCATCACCTGGTTTAAGGAGCTTTTTTCGTCCAGAGAAAATGCCGACCCCAGACGGTGTTCCTGTAGCAATTAGGTCTCCTTTTTCAAGAGTAATAAATTTTGAGAGGTAAGATAATAATTCTTTAACTCTAAATATCATTTCTGAAGTATTAGAATTCTGTCTGAGCTGGCCATTTACATATGATCTTATATCTAAATCCTGGGGATTGGCAATTTTTTCTTTAGGAATGATTATAGGACCAATAGGTCCAAATGTATCAAAACTTTTAGCCAGATACCATTGACTTTCTTTTTTTTGGATGTCTCTAGCTGTAACATCATTTATAATAGTGTAGCCATAAATATAGCTATAAGATTCTGATTTCGAAACATTTTTCATTTTATCACCAATTATTACTGCAAGCTCGACTTCATAGTCCAGTTCCTTGACTTCAGCAGGATATATAATATTTTCACCATTTTTAATTATACATGTTCTTGCTTTGGAAAAAATAACAGGTTTATTAGGGAAGCGCCCGTCCTGTTCTGCAATATGTGATTTATAATTCATACCAACGCAAATTATTTTTCCTGGTATGTAATTTTTAATATTAAAATTATAAGCCATTAAAACTCCCATCCTTTTTTTAAGTTATTATAATATTTATTTTTATAAGTAATAATCGTTTTAATTTAATATTCTAATTTTTTTAGAATATTTATTAAAGCCTTTTTTAAAAAAGAAAAATCTTAAAAGAAAGAAAGGCATATGACAAAATATTAAAGTTTACTTGAATATATAATTAGTATTATTATAATAATATCCTAGTTATATTAAAAAGAAGGTGTGTTGAGATTGAAGTTTTTTGATTATAAGTGTAATGATTGCGACAATATTTTTGAAGTAGTAATAGAAAATAATAATAAGACTCAGATAAAATGTAATAAATGTGGTAGTGAGGATACATCAAGAGTATTTGCTCCTGTTAGCTTTACAGGTTCTACTGGTAATAATAATTCATCAAGTCTGGATTCTTCTAAAAGTTGCTCTGGTACTTGTACCAGTTGTTCCGGCTGTAGTTAAAGAATTAGTAATTACAGTTATGATATAATTTCGGTTGTGATATTTAATCATTTTATTTTTTTAGTTTTATTTGACTTAATTAATAGTGTATTTAAAAAAGTTAGAATTAATTAATTTCAGAAATTATAGCAAGCTTAATTTAAATTTTAGCAAAGGTGTAATACTGGTTGTAGGTGATAACGGGCAGGGAAAAACTAATTTGCTAGAATCAATATATTATTTATCTACGGGCAAATCTCATAGGAGCTATAATCATAATGAGCTTATAAAATGGAAAAAAGATTTCTCTATTCTTAGAGCTGAAGTCAGCCAAGAAAGTACTAAAAAAATTGAGCATCTTATCGAAATAGAGTTGAAAGAAAATAATATTAAGATTAGAGTGGATAAAGCATACCGCAAAAGAAAGTCAGAGTTTATATCAATTTTACCCTCAGTTATATTTAGCCCTGATGATCTTAGAATAATAAAGTCAAGCCCTTCAAATAGAAGGAATTTTATAGATAGTATTTTAGATAAAATACATAGTGATTTTTACAGGATAAGGCTTCAGTATCAAAAGATTTTAAATCAGAGAAACAGTTTAATTAAAAGCATTAGTAGTTCTATGAAGATTGCAGATAATAAAACCCTGGAATCATGGGATGATAATATTGTTAAATATGGGACAAAAATTATTGAAAAAAGATATCAGTTTATCCAGGAAATTAGGAAAGATTTTATAAAATATATGAAATTCTTTTTTGATAAAGCAAACGTAGATATTTTTTATGTTTTCAGCTGGAATAGGAAAAGCTTTAGAGGTAGTTATGATGATGGTAGTTCTGACTATACTGGTAATAATCTAGGAAATATTATTGGAAGTAAGGAAGAAATTGATAGTTTCGGATCCAAACTTAAAGAAAATTTAAAAAAGGATTTATCATTTAAGACTACGACAATTGGTCCGCATAGAGATGATTTTGCAATTTTAATAGATGGAAAAGATATAAGGTCCTTTGGCTCTCAGGGTCAGCAGAGAGTTGCTTCGATTAGTTTGAAGCTGTGTGAACTCAACATATTAAAGGAGAAATTAAAAACAGATCCAGTGTTTCTTTTAGATGATGTGTTATCAGAATTGGATTTGGAAAGAAAAAAATTACTGATAAAGGCAATAAATAATAACTTGCAGACTTTTATTACTACTACTAATATTAATTATTTAAGTGATATTAATATAAATTTTGAGCAAAAGTTCAGTGTAAAGAATAATAAGATTGAGAAAATAAATTAGTAATGAATTTTAAGCACTCGGATAGAATATACGAATTAAGAATAAATATAAGAATCACATGGCAATATGATAGGGAAAAGTTAAAAGGTTTAAAAGAATGAAAAACTATGAAGATATCGGGAATATTATAAAAGATTTAATTTCCAATTCAAAAATTGGAAGAGAAATTAATAAATATAATTTATTTAATCACTGGCAGGAAATTGTTGGTGAGGAAATTAGCAAAAAATCAAAGCCAACAAGACTAAGAAGAGGAATTTTGTTTGTATCGGTATCGAGTTCAACATGGGCTAATGAATTAAGTCTAATGTCCGATCAGCTTATAGATAAAATCAATTTCTTCCTTAAGGAAAAAGTTGTAAATGAAATAAGATTTAAACCTGGTCTTTAGTTAAATTTTCTTTAATTTTTATTAAATTTCAAACAAAATTAACCCAAAATATGGTATAATATTATAAAAATTTACTATATATGTTGTGGAAATTTTTCTTTATAAAAAAAAGGGTAATAAGTATTTTTTTTTAATATATCTTACAGGGTACTTGTTACTCTTTATTTATGCTTTTAGTAATTAAATTTAAGAATTTGAGGGAGTATATTGAAAAAGAAAATTGGTTATGATGCAAAAGATATAACAGTCCTTGAAGGTCTCTCAGCAGTTAGAAAAAGACCAGGGATGTATGTAGGTTCCACTGGTTCCAGAGGACTTCATCATCTTGTATACGAGGTGGTTGATAATAGTATTGACGAAGCAATGGCTGGTTTCTGTGATAATGTGCTTATAGTATTAAATAGAGACGGATCAGTAACAGTAGTTGATGATGGAAGAGGTATTCCAGTTAAAAAAATAGCAAGGTTTAATAAGACAGCAGTAGAAATAGTTTTAACAAAGCTGCATGCAGGTGCTAAATTTGGTGGTGAAGGCTACAAGGTTTCGGGAGGACTCCATGGAGTAGGAATTTCTGTAGTAAATGGACTATCTGAAAAGTTAACAGTTGAGGTGAGAAGAGACGGTTATATTTTTAAACAGGAATTTAGGAAGGGAGATCCTGTAACTGAATTAATTAAAGGTAAAAAGACTACTTCGCATGGTACTGCAATAACTTTCTATCCTGACAGGAGTATATTTGAAGAAATTGATTATAAGTATGAGATACTTGCTGCCAGGATGAGAGAGATGGCTTTTTTAAATAAAGGATTAAAAATAACTTTACAGGATTCGAGAGAGAAAATAGAAAAGAAAGATATATTTCAATATAGAGGAGGAATTGTTGATTTTGTTAAGTATCTAAGTGAAAAAAAAGATATTGTACATAAGAATGTTATCTATATAGCAAACAAGGATAAAGACCATGAAGTTGAAATTGCAATGCAGTATACTCTTGGCTATAGTGAGAGTATATTTTCATTTGCAAACAATATAAATACGACTGAAGGAGGTACTCATCTAAGTGGGTTTAAAGGAGCTATTACTAGAACTGTGAATGATTATGCAAGGAGTAATAATATTTTAAAGGAAAAAGACCTGAACTTACTTGGAGAAGATATCAGAGAAGGACTAACAGCGATAGTGAGTGTTAAGCTCAAGGATCCACAATTTGAAGGTCAAACTAAAACTAAACTTGGAAATAGTGAAATTAAGGGTTTTGTTGAATCTACTGTAAATTCAAAGCTTGCTGAATTTTTAGAAGAAAATCCTTCAGTTGGTAAATCAATTGTTAATAAATGCCTTGAAGCTTTCAGGGCAAGAGCTGCTGCAAAAAAAGCAAGAGACATTACTCGAAAGAAATCTCTGCTTGAAGGCAGTTCCCTTCCAGGTAAATTAGCAGATTGTTCAATGAAAGAACCAGAATTTTGTGAGCTATTTTTAGTTGAGGGAGAATCTGCGGGAGGCAGCGCAAAACAAGCCAGGGATAGAAGATTCCAGGCTATACTACCTCTGAAGGGGAAAATTTTAAATGTGGAAAAAGCAAGGTTGGACAAGATATTAAGTAGTGAGGAAATACAGGTGATAGTAACTGCAGCAGGGACAGGGATTGCTGAAGAATTTGATATAAAAAGTGCTAGATACCATAAGGTAATAATTATGACTGATGCAGATATTGATGGCGCCCACATAAGAACACTTATTTTAACATTTCTATATAGGTATATGCATAAATTAATTGAAGAAGGATATGTTTATATAGCACAGCCACCCCTTTATCAGGTAAAAAGTGGAAAAGAAATTTTCTATGCTTACAATGATCAAGAACTGACTAAAATAAAAGAAAAAATAGGCAGCAAGAAATTTACTACCCAGCAGTATAAAGGATTAGGAGAAATGGACCCTGAGCAGCTATGGGAAACTACAATGAATCCAGAAACAAGAACACTGCTAAAAGTAGAAATTGAAGATGCACTGATTGCAGATGATATTTTTTCAACTCTTATGGGACCTAAAGTAGAACCAAGGCGGGAGTTTATAGAAAAGAATGCAAAAGAAGTTTCATTTATTGATATATAGCAAGGATGGAAGATGGTATTTGAGTTAAGAGGAAAAGTAAAAAATGTAGAAATTGAATCGGAGATGCAGGATTCTTATATCAGTTATGCCATGAGTGTAATTATTGGAAGGGCTTTACCTGATGTTAGGGATGGGCTCAAACCTGTGCATAGAAGAATTCTATATGCTATGTATGATATGGGCATGAGACACAATGCTCCATTTAAAAAAAGTGCCCGTATAGTTGGTGAAGTATTGGGGAAATATCATCCTCATGGGGATAAAGCTGTATATGATACTATGGTTAGGATGGCACAGGATTTTTCTCAACGCTATCTACTTATAGACGGTCACGGTAATTTTGGTTCTGTGGATGGAGATAGCCCTGCTGCAATGAGGTATACAGAAGCCAGGCTTTCCCAAATAGCTGAAGAGCTTCTATTTGATATTGATAAAAATACTGTAGAGTTTGTAGACAATTTTGACAGTTCTCTTGAGGAGCCTTCTATTCTTCCTTCAAAAATTCCTAATCTTTTAGTTAATGGTTCATCCGGCATTGCTGTTGGAATGGCAACCAATATTCCTCCTCATAATCTTGGAGAAGTAATAGATGGTGTTATTTATTATATTGATAATCCTAAAGCAACAGTTAAAGAATTAATGAAAAAGATAAAGGGCCCAGATTTTCCTACTGGTGGAATTGTAATGGGAATTAGCGGAATTTTAGAAGCATATAATAGTGGGAAAGGACGTTTGGTTGTTAGGGGCAGGGTTCATCTAGAACAGCCTAAGAAGGGAAAAGCTCATATTATAATAAGCGAGCTTCCGTACCAGGTAAATAAATCTAGATTGATAGAAAAAATAGCTGTTCTTGTAAGAAGTAAGAAAATAGAAGGAATAAGTGATTTAAGGGATGAATCGGATAGAAGCGGAATGAGGGTAGTAGTAGAGCTTCGTAGAGATGTAATTCCAGAAATAGTAATTAATTCTTTATATAAACATACTCAGCTTGAAGATACTTTTGGAGTTATAATGCTTTCTTTAATTAATGGGGTTCCCAAAACTTTAAGTCTACCCGGGTTGATTAAGGAGTATGTGAAGCATAGATTCAGTGTAGTTGTAAAAAGAACTAAATATGAATTAAAGAAAGCTGAAGAGAGAGCGCATATTTTAGAGGGATTACTTATTGCTTTAGATAATTTAGATGAAGTTATAAAAACAATAAAAGCCTCAAAGGATGTTCCAACTGCTAAGAAAAGATTAATAAGTAAATTTAGTCTTACTCAGGTTCAGGCACAGGCAATACTTGATATGAGGCTGCAGAAACTAACAGGCCTTGAAAGGAATAAAATAAAGCTTGAGCATAAGGAACTCATAGAAAAAATTAAAAGTTTAAAAGAATTACTAAAAAGTAATATGCTAATCTATGAAATTATAAAAGATGAACTCAAAGAAATTAAAAGAAAATATGCAGACGAAAGAAGAACAGAACTAACAACCAGTACTGCTGACCTTGATATTGAGGATTTAATAGCAGAAGAAGAAAATGTAATAGCAATCACACATTCAGGTTATATAAAAAGAGTCCCGGTAACTACATACAGAAAGCAAGGAAGAGGTGGAAGGGGAGTTACAGGGCTTGATGTAAAAACAGATGATTTTGTTGAGCATCTATTTATTTCATCTACTCATCACTATATAATGTTCTTCTCTAGTTTTGGTAAGGTTTATCGCTTGAAAGTTCATGAACTTCCTGCTGGGAGCAGAACTTCAAAGGGTAAAGCGATTATAAACTTGCTTCCATTTAAACCTGGAGAGAGAGTTGCTGCAATAATAGCTACAAAAGAATACAGCAAGGATGAATACTTAATAATGGCTACTAAAAGAGGAATGATTAAGAAAACATCTATTGTTAATTATGACACTTCAAGAAGAGACGGCATAGCTGCGATAACATTAAAAAAAGGTGATGAACTAATAAATGTAGAAAAAACAAATGGTAATGATGAAATAACTATGATATCAAGGAATGGACAGGCTATAAGATTTGCAGAGAGTGATTGCAGACCGATGGGTAGAACTGCGCAGGGTGTGAAAGGAATGAAGCTTTCCGATGACGATGAAGTTTTAACCATGATGGTAGTAAAGGAAATTGATGGAGATCTTTTTGTCTTAACTGAGAATGGATATGGTAAAAGAACATCTGCAACAGAGTATAGGAAGCAGAAAAGAGGAGGGCGTGGAGTTAGAACTATAAAAATTACTGAAAAGAAAGGGAAAATTGCAGGAGCAGGTATATTAAAAGATGAGCATGATGTAATGATAATTGCTACTAATGGGATACTGATTAGAATTCCCGCTAAGTCTATTTCGAGAATTGGGAGATCCACGCAGGGTGTTAAAGTTATGAATATTAAAGAAGGTGCAAAAGTTGCATCTTTTGGAATTGTTGCTTCTGAAAGATAGACTTCTCTTGAATTGTTAACTGTATCTGGTATTATATGTTAATTAAATATTGGGAAAATATTGAAATTGTTATATTAAATTTTTAAAATATTTAATATAATGTTAATAATTTTTTAAAAGAGAGGAGGGGAGCTTAATGGTAGAAGTAAATAAATCTGTTGTTGATCCAGATCTTAATAAAAAAAGTTCTACAGGAATGGATGCAAAAGTTGCAATATTGCTGGCTTATATTTTTAGCTGGATAGGCGGCTTGGTATTTTATCTGATAGAAAAGGAAAATAGAGCTGTAAAATGGAATGCATTACAGGCGTTAATTATTGGTATTTGTGATGTAATTATTCTTATAGTATTTTTTGGATTTTTAAGTTGGATTCCTTTTATAGGAATATTATTTATGGTATTAGGCTGGTTAGCACTTGTTGCAAGTTTAGCTTTTAAGATTATTGCAATTGTTCAAGTCTTTCAGGGGAAAACCTACAGAATTCCTGGAATATCAAAATTAACAGATAAATATATAAAATATTAATTGTACTGGCAGCGATTAATAATAGATTAAATATTAAGTAATGAATACAGTGTAACCATAAAGTTATCTCTGGAAAATGGTCATTATAAATGTTTTAGTATTGGTATTATTAATAATAAATCAAGGGAGAAATCTATGAAGGTTGAAAGAAAAGTACTTAGAAGTGTCAGTGAGTTATCAATGTTTAAGTACATACTCATTGCTTATTTAATATTCTTTATATTGTATGCGATAATTTTTGGGATTATATTTCTAATTGGATGGGCCTTTGGGATAGCAAATCTGGCACAGAACTTTGGGTTTAATATTAATGATTATATTAATGCTGGTGGTAGATCTGGAGTGCTAATCATTATTGGTATTATTATTGGCGGATTAATTGCGTCTGTATTTGTTGCTGCTTTTGGAGCACTGGCTACATGGATAGCAAATGTTGTATTAAGAATCAGTGGTGGGATAGAGCTAAGATTCAGAAAGGGAGCTATACCAGTAGAAAGTTCAGAGTCTGAATAGAATTAAAGTCATAGCAAGCAGGCAGAATTAAGAAGTCGGATGCAAAATAAGAAAATAGGTTACTAAAGATTGTAAAGCATATTAAATCTTGTATAGACACCACATTTTAAATCATTTTGACAAAAATATTTTAAATTGGTATTTTGTCCACTGTTAAATTGGGCCTATAGCTCAGCAGGTTAGAGCGCATCCCTGATAAGGATGAGGTCTCTGGTTCGAGTCCAGATAGGCCCACCACAATACTTTACTTAATACTTATATTAAATAAAGTACTAGTATTACTATTTTTTATTTTTTTCCCTCCCTATATTTACCTATCTTTAAAGTTAGATAATATAAATATTGTACTCATGATTTCATATATCATAATTTTATAAGCTTATATAAAACTTTAAATACTGTAGAGATAAATAATTTAAATAATTTGACATTTATAAAAAAACTACTATAATTCTATTATAAATCTATAATATATAATTGATAAGAAAATTTAGAGCGGTGAAACTTTTTTAAATATGGGCGCTTAATGAAAGTGGAGCTAATGGAGTAACCGACTAAAATAGTCGGTTTTTTTATTTAAGTAATTTATATAAAATTTTTTAAAATAAAAAGTTTAAATATTTTTAATTCATAAGGAGGGGTATTATAAATAATAAAAATAAGCTTTTAATACTTTTTAAGACTACTATTTTTTTATTATTTCCATCTTTGCCAATTTTTGTTTTGGGGAATGAATTATCAGGAAATACCCAAATAAGAAATAAAAATTTTATTATGTTTGATGAAAAAAATATACAATTTTTAATAAGTAAAGGAATTTCTCTTTATAAGCTAAAAAAATTTAGTGAAGCAGTAGATTATTTTAATAAAGCTATAAAGATTAATCCTTTGTATTGCACAGCATGGTGTAATAAAGGTGTAGCTCTTGATAAACTTGGGCAACATAATGAGGCATTGGATTGCTTTAATAAAGCTATAAAGATTAATCCTTTGTATTGCACAGCATGGTATAATAAAGGTATAGTTCTTGATAAACTTGGGCAACATAATGAGGCATTGGATTGCTTTAATGAAGCTATAAAGATTAATCCAGAATTTGAAGATGCTTGGTGCAACAAAGGTATAACTTTTGACAAACTTGGGAAATACGATGAAGAAATGGATTGCTTTAATGAAGCTATAAAGATAAATCCCTTTTATTACAGGTCATGGTATTACAAAGGTGCAGCTCTTATTGAACTTGGGCAAGTTAAAGAAGCTAAAAGATGTTATGATATAGCTTTAAAGATTCAAAAAAAATCAAGTAAGTTTAATAGAATGAGGTTGCCTTTTATAAAGGCACAATTTTTAAATAAAATATAGGTGCTCAGATTATTTTTACTTTGCTATCAAATTTAAATTATTCCATATGATTCTTGATTTCTGTTAATTCCTTTAAAATCCAGTTCGAAATTGTAAACATCGGGGCATCAAAGGTAAATTGCAGTATTTATTGTTAAGCAAATTTCAGTTTATTAAATTCTACTAAATCCTTTAATATCTGGTTCCAATTCTGTAAACAGTGGCCCACCACTCTTTATAATCAGAACGGAAACTATGTATTTCAATAATAAAAGCAGAATTTAGTAGTAATAGAAGGTTTATTAATTGTTGAGAACTAATTCAGGGATAAAGATATCCTTACTTAAAGTCATTATCCTGGTTCTGACATTGAATAAAGTGATCAACTAAACGAGATGAAGTTAAGAATTTGCTTTTGCCTTTAACTTAAAAACTTTTATAATTGCTTGATGCGGACAGCCAGTGCCCATAAGCATATCTCTGGATAGATTTCTCTTACTTTCAGTCTGGTAGATTCATCATTTGAAAGAAGAATATCTACCTCACGAATTTTAGGAATTATATTCCATGTCTGGAGGGACAATCCTCTTCCTGTCATTTGCTTATTGATTACGTTTGCTTTCTCATAACTCTCGGTATAAATTGTAGTTCGGCAGGGAGCTGGAAATACACCAGAGGCCCGCCTGGGGCCAAGCAACTGCCGAGCCTTCTTATCACACTTCCGCTCTTTGTATCCTCTTTCCCTTAAACCAATAGGAATATCAATAAGTATTACCGAAGTGCTTTTGTATCTATTCCAAAGGCTGAACACATCTGGAAAAACATCTATTTTCCAGTCGCTGTTCTCAGCAAGCAGAACAGCAAACCACCCTGCTCTGCAACCATCCGCGCCAACAAACATTTTTAATACCCCTCAATAATTGTTATTCAAGATACCCAACAGGAACCACATATATAAGTTAATATAATTTTCAGGTAAGCTTAGTAAATTATATTCTTTGCCCTGTTTTAGTTATTTTAATAAAACTTAGCTTTAAAAAATTAATTTCTTTTATATCGTATATTGGAGTAAATATCTTAATTTTATTATTCTCCTCAAAATCCAAAAATATTCCAATTCCAGTAGCTGGGGGTCCTACAGTTGATTGCCCAACAGCACTATCAAGAAAAGCAACTTTTTTATTTTTATCAACGTTTTTATTTATTAATTCTTTAGCAAAAGTAGTTTTGCCAGTATCAGTCTGGCCTAAAAAGAAAATAATACCTTGTTTGTTTGAAAGAACTTCAAGTAATTCTTGATCATTATTAAAAATTTCCATTTGCATTCTTTTTTAAATATTTTTTTGCCATTTTTTTTCTAATCCATATAACAAACCCTTCTGGTGTCATATAATCAAATCCGGTATTATTAGCAATTTGCCTATTTTTTTATTTCTTTATAAATCATATTCAGTGCAACACTTGCTTTTTCATTCCACACAACATAAGCCATGCTATCAAAATCAGTTCTTCCCTTATTTATAATTATAAATCTCTTACATATAGAAGGAAGATTATTTACAGGACTTACTTCAAGACTGGAGCCAACTACTAACAGTAAATCACTTTTTTCTACTTCCTTTATAGCTTCAATATAACTCTGGGGAAGCTCGTCACCAAAAAGGACAACATTTGGTCTTAAAACACCTCCACAACTATTACAAATAGGAGGTATTTGACCCCTTATTACTTTACTAATAAGTGTGCCAAATGTTACTCTTTTTTCACAACTGATACAGTATCCTTCTCTTAAATTTCCATGAACTTCATAAATTTTTTTTGAACCTGCTTTTAGGTGAAGTCCATCAATATTATGAGTTATAATAGCAGATACTAACTCCTCTTTTTCCATTTCAGCCAGTATATAATGGGCTCTGTTAGGTTTTGCCTTTTTAATAGAGGCTATAAACTTTAAAATTTTTATACCCTGCTTGTAAAATTTAACAGGCTTATTATAAAGAACGTCACTGGATAACATATTTGGGTCAAACCTACTCCAAAGTCCAGTACCTGGGCTTCTAAAATCTGGAATACCACTCTCAGTTGAAATCCCTGCACCAGTGAGCACACTTGTTTTTTTGCTTTCCAAAATATTTTTGGCTATTATTTTTGCTTTACTAGTATTCATTCTTAATCTATATTACTGTCTTTATCTCTGTTGCCTGCTTTGCCAACTATTTAATATTTCAATCACTTCGCTATCTGTAACATCATGCCA
Source organism: Actinomycetota bacterium (assembly GCA_016783985.1). The sequence goes on along the minus strand of JADHVM010000006.1, from coordinate 1,573 downwards.
ATTTTTATAAACTTGAGCTACTGCTTGAAAAGATACTGGTTTTTCCAAAATTACAATCTCATCAACTATTTCTTCTATTTCTCTTGCAATATCCTCTCCAGAAACAGGTGCTGCCACTACTACTTTCTTTGCTCCCTTATTTTTGCAGAGCATTATAGCTGCCCTAATAGTAGAACCCATTGCAAGACCATCATCAATCAATATCACAATCCTGCCCTTAATCCCTGGTAGTTTTTTACCCTGTCTCAGTATTTCTATTCTTCTTCTTACTTCATCTATCTGTTCCATCTTTATTTCCTCAATTTTCTCTTCAGATAGCCACATGTAGGCATCCTTAAAAATAAAAGTACTGCCATCTTCAGCAATTGCCCCAAACCCTGCCTCTTTATTATTGGGGAAAGGTAACTTCCTTGAAACTAAAAGGTTTAATTCTGCATTTAAATATTCAGCTACTTTATAGGCTACTTCAACACCACCTCTTGGAATAGCTAAAATTAAAACATCCTTATTCCTATATTTAGTTAAAGCTTTTGCAAGTCTCTTGCCTGCATCTTTTCTATCTTCAAACATCATCTTTTAGTTTTCCTTCAAAATTTAATTTATCCAACATATGAAAAATTAATGACCTTTACTTAACCAATCCTACTTTTCTTATTTTCATTCTACTATTAAATATAATTCTATAAGTTTTATATAATTTATAAAACTAAACCTTAAAAGTAGCAAGAGCTCCCTTAATAATAAGTTCAATCACCATATGTTAAATAATAAAAGATTGCTAGGGTCTTTTTAATTAAAGTATTTTCTTTAAATAATTCTTCATAATCCAATAAATTTTATTAGTTGGATCAAAGAGTTACTTCTAATATTTTATAATATGATACTAAGTATTATCAATTATCATTTCAAGTATATTTTCATGCAGTACCACATTACATCATTCTAAGCTTATTAATATTTTAAGTATAAGTCCTGAAATTTATACCTTAGATGTGGGCAAGGATTTTATAAATCCTGAGTTTAAAAATTATAATGCAATTTTTTAAACCCTAAATTAACAAGCAACAACTAACATCTGCATCTTGATTTTTTATCTTTTTTATTTTATTATTCTAAATATCAGCAGTCTTAGTGGTAGAGTGCTAATCCATCTTTATATTCATGCGTAAAAACATAATATAGACTAATGATAATTGTAATAGGAAAATTTTTTATCTATAACATATAACTTTTAAGAAATTATAGGAAAGGAAGTAGTGAACAATGAGTGAAATTAGAACAGCACTAATAGGTATTGGAAATTGTGCTAGCTCACTAGTACAGGGACGTTTCTATTACAGTGACAAGGAGGCAGATATTCCTGGCCTTATTACTAAAAATTTCGGAGGATATTTTGCCAGTGATATCAATTTTGTGGCAGCTTTTGATGTAGATGAAAGAAAAGTAGGACTTGACCTTAGTAAGGCTATATTTTCCCTACCAAATTGTACTACAATCTTTCAAAAAGATATCCCTGATCTTAATTGTAAGGTTAACATGGGATATGTGATTGATAGTATCTCTGAGCATACCA
>JADHVM010000084.1 GCA_016783985.1 Actinomycetota bacterium | reverse complement strand
GTTGAAACATATATCCTACCTTTCCATTCTCTAAGGGCTTTACCTACAACTATTTCACCTTGCTCATGGCAGTATGGATAAGCAGTGTCAATATAGTTTATTCCATATTCAAACGCTTTATATATAAGTTTAATAGCTTCTGCTTCATCAATATACCACTTTCCATTTCTCTCAATTTCTGGTAAACGCATGGCTCCAAATCCTAAAACTGAAACTTTTATTTTTGTATTCCCAAAATTTCTGTATTCCATCAGCCTTACCTTTATTAAACTTTTTAGTTAATCTTTTTTATTATAAGGTAATCTTAAAAATTATTTAAGTTTAATTAAAAAGTTCGAACTCTCTCTACAGCTATTATTTAGCTTGAATGTAAAGTTAGTCTATTTTAGGCAATCTCTTTGACTTCTATTATTTCAACCAGATATAAACCTGCCTGGGGAATTGCGATATCAAATTTTTTCCTAATTAAATATGCTATAATCAAGTGCAAAAAAACAAATGTATCAGTAATATTTATTATTAATTAACTAATAAAATAAAATGGAAATAATAAATAGAAAGAGTAATAAAATAAAAAGATATAGCATTATTTTTTTGATTCTATTTTCAATAATAATACTTGTAGTATCAGCTATCTGTCTAACAGGCTGTAAAAAATTTAAAACAACAAGAATAGATAATTTTTTATACATGATAACCATAGAATACCCTGAGAATTGGAAAGCAGTTAAAACAGATTATATCATTGAAGGAGAACCAACAAGATATAAAGGAAAAGATGGTTTTTTCCAAATGAGTGCTATTATAGAAGAGGATCTACCAATAGAAGAAATTGCATCCAATGAGGCGCATAATGAATTGAATCTGTACGGAAGCAATCCTAAAATTAAAGAAGAAACAATTAATAACAATGAATTTGTATTTATTTTTCCATCACCTGACCAATCAGTAGAAATGAATAATCAGGCATGCTTTATTATAAAGTATCCCCAGATTGTAAGAATAGCAGATGAAAGACAACATTACTTTATGCTACAGGCTGATAAAAGATATATAAGAGATATCGCCAAATCATTATATTTTATTGTTTATTAATTGAAATCTCTTTTAGAAAGAAAAGCAAATGCCTCTTATTAGTCGGTTTTAACTTAACTAATTGATTGTGATTATAGAGCAATTACATTCTTATGATCTTCTTGCTAATTTCGACTTTCTCCAGCTTGTAGCTTGTAATAAATAGAGAGCCTGCACCAGAAACCTGCATAAATAACATCCAGCAAATTGCCTATGTAAGCGATAGTACACGAGCGCTATAAGTCATCCATTTAATTTTTTTAATTTTTCTCTTGACATGACAATTCATTTATATATAATAAGTATGAAATATATGATTTATATGAAATATAAGTAAAGGAGAATAAAAATGATGAAACATAAAAGAGGCAAACACATATACGGAACAGTAAAGGTTGGTGAGAGAGGACAAATAGTTATCCCAAAGGAAGCAAGGGAGCAATTTAATATAAAGCCTGGTGATAGCTTAATTGTACTTGGGAGAAGAAAAAGGGGGATAGCATTAGTCAAAGCAGATATTATGAATAGTTTCATAATGAAAATGTTTGGTGGTTTGGAAAACCTTGATGAAGAAGATACTGAATAATAAAAATGATTAGAGAAAGAATCGTAGAGACCCACGATGGAATACAAGATGAGTTCACTGTTGAAGTTTATAAAGGATATATTTCTAGAACTTCAATAGTAATATAAATGTAAAAAATAATTGTGCTATAATTTAATTGATATCATTTATAATACTTTAATATAATAATTTAAGATATAGAATTTAATAAAAACAATAGGATATAAGAGATAAAATGTCTTACATGGATTTTGGCAATAAGTTTATTAAAACAGTATACGGATATGGATATAAGTTAACTAGTAATATAGAAGAAGATAAATAGTCCTAAATTTAACATTTTTTTAAGAAATTTTTAATTTTTACTTAACATAACCTTTCTAAAAATCTGATAGACTATGTCCAATTATTATTTAAAAAGCAAATTTTTAGAAGGAAGGAGAGATAATAAGATGACCAAAACAGCCAATAGAAAAAGATGTAAAGTACTGCTAATCTTAAGCTTTGCTGTAGCAATTTTACTTCTGGGAAGTGTGGTTTTCTCAGGTTGCTCAAAATCCGATGTATCTGGAACAACCGGGGAATCTTCCAGTGACAGCTCAAAAACACAAGAAGCGTCAGGGAAAAAATTTGACGGCCATGAATTAATTCTATCAGGTTCTACTACCCTACTCCAGGTTTCTGAAGCATGGGCTGCTGCATTTATGGAAGAATATGGAGGCACAATAATTATTAATGGTGGAGGATCAGGTGGAGGCATAGCAGATATGATAAACAGAATTAATAATTTGGCAAGCACATCAAGACAGATAAAGGACAAAGAAAAAGAAGAAGCTAAAACTGCAGGACTGGACGTTCAAGAATATACAGTTCTGTATGATGGTATTGCAGTAATTATAAGTAAAAATGTCTCTGTAAATGAGCTAACAATCAAGCAGTTGTCAAAAATGTATACAGGTGAGATTACTAATTGGAGCGAAGTTGGCGGAGAAGACTTGGAGATAGTTTTAATTGCCAGAGATTCAAGTTCTGGAACAGGGGAATATTTCTTAGAATCTGTTGTTCAATTAGGTAAAACACTTAAGAAAAATGATTACTCAGTAATGGCATTAAGACTTCAATCAAATGCTGATATTGTAAATCAGGTTAAAGATAACGACAATACAATTGGGTATATAGGTTTGGGTTACCTTGATGATTTATTAAAAGTTGTAAAAATTGAAGGCGTGACACCATCAATTGAAACTGTAAAAGATGGTTCATACCCCATTTCAAGAGGTTTGTATGTTTACAGCCCCAATAAGGATCTATCTGAAATTGCACAAGCATATTTAGATTTTGTCCTTAGCGAGGAAGGTCAATTGATAGGACTTAGAGAAGGATTTGTGCCAGTTTCTAAATAATAGTAGTAAAATACAATGTGGCTATATTAATACTCGATTAAAGAAAATATGGCTTATTGTAACTTTTAATAATTATAAAAATAGAAAAAAGGTAAATATTTTTATAAAATACTATAAATGAGAAATTTCAGAAAAAAATTTAGGCAATTTAAAAAGTTTTTAATTACTAAATTAGTATTTTTAAGTGGAATTCTTTCAATAATTGTACTTGGTCTAATACTTGCATTTTTAGTATATAATTCTATTAAATTTTTTATTACCTATCCATTTTTTGAATTTTTAACTGGAACAAAATGGTCGCCAACTGTTCTGGAAAAATTTGGTTTTGTTCCCCTGCTTACAGGCTCATTACTGATAACATTTGGAGCAATAATAATAGCAATCCCCCTAGGAGTTGGCAGTGCCATTTATATAGGAGAACTTGCCCCAAGACCAGTCAGGGAAACAATAAAACCTATAATTGAAGTACTGGCTACAATTCCTTCTGTTGTTATTGGTTTTATTGGCATAAAAGTTATGGCCCCAATTATAAAAAATGTTTTTAATCTAAATATTGGTCTAACTGCACTTACTGGATCAATAATGCTTGCTTTTATGAGTCTGCCAACAATAATATCAATTTCTGAAGATGCAATAAATGCAGTGCCAAATAAATTTAGAAATGCTTCAATAGCATTGGGAGCTACAAAGTGGGAAACAACGATTAAAACTGTTGTACCTGCAGCATCATCAGGTATTTTTGCTGCAACAATGTTGGGACTTGGCAGAGTAGTTGGTGAAACAATGACAGTATTGATGATTACTGGTAATTCACCAAGAATAGTCTTTTCATGGCTTCAACCCGTAAGAACAATAACTGCAACAATTGCCGCTGAGATGGGTGAGACTGCTCAGGGAGGACTCCACTTCTCAGCTTTGTTTGCAATTGGCTTAATACTATTCATAATAACATTTTTAATTAATTTAATAGCTGATAGATTTATAAATAGAATAAAAAACACTTAATAGTTAAATAATATGAAAAAAAGGTATTTTATAGAAAAATTCTTTTATGTTTTACTGCTTATTTCAACACTTATAGTAGTATCTTTCGTTCTTGGAATAATATTTTACTTAATTATTAAAGGAAGCAGCGCACTGAGCTGGGAATTCATATCTCAGAGTCCAAAGGCAGGGATGAGAGAAGGTGGAATATTTCCAGTAATCTTAGGAACATTATATTTAATTATTGGAACACTTATTTTTTCAATGCCTATTGGAATACTTTCTGCTATTTATTTAAATGAATATGCAAGAAAAACAAAGCTTACAAGGATTATAAGGCTTTCAATTGTTAATATGTCAGGTGTTCCTTCAGTTGTATATGGTTTATTTGGATTAGGTTTTTTTGTATTGTTTTTAAAATTTGGAAGATCAATTCTTGCAGGATCCTTAACACTGGCTTTTCTTATTTTACCAGTTATCATCACTACAACTGAAGAAGCTCTTAAAAGTGTTCCGGATTCCTACAGGCATGCTTCCCTGGCTCTGGGTGCAACCAAATGGCAGACAATAATAAAAGTTACCCTGCCGCAGGCACTTCCTGGAATAATAACAGGTACTCTAATAGGCATTGGCAGAGCTGCGGGTGAAACAGCACCAATTATTTTTACAGTAGCTGCATTTTCACAGCCAAATCTTCCAAACTCTATATTTAGCCAGGTAATGGCACTTCCTTATCACCTGTATGTTCTTGCAACTCAAATTACAGATGTACCTGAAGATATGCAATGGGGAACTGCCCTTGTACTTTTAATATTGATTTTATTTTTTGCAATTATTGGTACATTTTTTAGAACAAGATCCCGACTTAGAAGAATTAATTAATACTAATTAATAGAATGATTTATAAAATGATAATTGAACAATAACGAAATATAATCTATAAAATAGTGATAGAATTACATAAAATAATACAAATATTATAATGATACAATTTAAGCATTATATAAATTAAATAAAAATTTTGAGGCAATATCATGAGAAAAACATTTCACGAACAATTAAATGAAATAACTGAAGATGTAATATCAATGGGAAGTTTAGCGCAACAATCAGTACATGATTCCATAGAAGCATTGGTGGAAATGAATAGTGAATTAGCAGAAAAAATAATCGAT
>JADHVM010000083.1 GCA_016783985.1 Actinomycetota bacterium | reverse complement strand
GCTAAGTCTTTCCAACCTTAAATTTTATTGGATACAGATTGTCACCAAACATCTTTGGTTTCATCAAATTTATCTCCTTTAAAAAACTAGCTAAAACTGCATTCTCTGCCCTGGTATTAAATGGTACTATCTCTACTGTGACTGTATTCTTTCCATCTAATTTGATATACCCGCCATTTTCTATAATTCTTCTAAGAAAATCTAGTTGGTCCCGGTAGTTATGATAGTGATGGTCAAGAACTTCAAGAGCCATCTTTCTTGCGTTTCTGGCACAGACCTTTAAGGTATCTACAATCAGTTTCTTGCTGAAATTAAATGTCTTAAATTTTCCATATATTAAATAATCAAGACGATTTATATACTTGGGAAGCAAGACCATTTTTGCCTCAACCTCTTTAAGTTGACATGCAAGGCTTTCTCTTTTAGCTAAAGAAGTTCTGTTACGTTTTAGTTCTGCTACCTGGGCTATGGTCCTATCTCTTTTTTTGGTCTGGGCAAATGTCCACCTTCCTATTTTCTCATCAATCTTTGATATTTCTCTCTTAATTTTTCCTTTCCTGTAACGTAAAGGTCTTAGCATAGGATTAGCCATTATCTTATCTTGACGAAGATGCGGGGGCAGCATGTCCCCTGAGAATATATCTTTTTTGTAATCTTCCATACTGTAGCTTGTTATCTCGTCAATTCCAAACTGGCCTATTTCTACCTTAAAATCACATTCTTCCCTCCAGCAATAGATTATTGCTTCTGCTACCTCTTTAGCTGGTCTGTCCATATTATTTGTAACCAGTGAGGAGTACATATAATCCTTGTACTTAGCAATTCGTCTAGCAGTCTTTCTGCGTAGCACTATCTTACGCTGCTTGTCTTTTTTTGTACTTGCTACGCAAGCTATCCCAAGAGTTACCTCCCTGGGTTTATTGGGAATATTTCTTTTAAACTTAATTGTAAATTCACTAAATTTAAGATCCTTCCTAGAATAATCTACCTTATCAGCCTTTGACCAAACGATATAGTAGGATCTCAAGTTCCTGCCAAATGCAGAAAAGAGTTTTTTGTCATATCCAGCACGGTCAAACACAAAGGTTAGCTTTGCCTTTTTTTTGTATATGCTTTTTATCTTCTTTACCATTACTGGCAGAAGCTCCTTAAAACTGGCAAAGTTATCACGCAGAAGAAAGCATATTGGATTTCCCCACCTGTCATGGACAAAAGTATGCTGTGCTCCTTCCATCATCCTGTCATATATATGGCTAAATCCAGTAAGGACTTTTACTTTACCTGAATATGTATCTAAGTGATCATCTATATAGAATATATCTGTGCCGCAGCTTAAGTTAGAAAGGTAGTTTTTGGCAAGAGCTGTAGATATATTTTCTGTATCTAGTTTTTCAATTGCACCAGATAGTTTTCTTCTTGCAGTCTTTAAGCCAGGGGATTTTGACACTCCCATAAGTATTCCAAATTGGCTACGGGTTATTCTTTTTACTCTTTCTATATTTATTATATTAAACTGAACCATCTGCATTACCATTATCATAAAGGTTTTAAGATCGTATGCTTTCTTTAAATCTTTATACTTTTCCAGTATCCCTTCTGTTAATTTGGATATAAAAACATTTAGCACCAGTCCTGCCCCGTAACGGCTATAAAAACCTTTCTTTAGTCTTACTTTTAGTTTTTCTCCGTTTGCATGGTTATCTTTTTTGACTTGTATTTTTGTGGAATTTTTCTTAGGCTTTGGCAGTAGATTTTTTTCTCTAATTGGTATAGTTATCTGTCTTATTAGTTCTTTGGATATTTCAATTCCAAACCTCTCTTTAACCTTTTTAGATATATTGGGGCGAATACTCTTCACTCTCTTTTTTTTAAGTTTCGTGTAGCAGTCTTTTACAAATACTGCCATATCATCTGTTATCTTGCTTGGCCTGCCACGGCTGTCTTCTAAAAGTGATGATATGCCATTTTGGGCCATATTCTTAGAATATCTGGTTACAAGGCAAGGATTTATAGAGAAGGCCTCACTTACTGCTACCTTGCGTACAGAAGCATTACCAAACAAACCTGCCAGTATCTTTTTTGTCTCACTGTCATCTCTTCTGTAAGATGTAAAATGTGTCATTCCAAAGTATACATCCAATACATTTTTATCTTTGCTGTTTTCAATTGTAGATATTATTTCATTTCCTTTCTGGGTTCCTAAAATTCCTTGCATTCCCATGTGGTATTTCTCCTTTCTATTATTAAATTCCATACCATATTTATACCACATAAGATACTACATGTCAAGTAAATCTTTACTTATTTTCTTGCCTCTAAATCCCCAAAATGGGTGAATGTCCTGAGGTCAGGAATAATTTTTACAAGGTAATCGAAATATCAAAAATATTTAAAGTAAAACCAATTACTATTAGAAGATGGTGCAAATCAGGCAGGATAAAAGCGAAAAAAATTGGCAAGCACTGGTACATACATGAAGATGATCTATTTTTACCAAATAATAACTATAAAGATAATAGCAAAACAAATAAAACTGTTTAAGTCGATCAGTAATGTTAACAATTTATAATAAAAAGGAGGTGTAATAATGAAAGCACTAATAGAATGGATTACTAGTTTCCATAAAGGACAGAAAGGAGCTACTGCTGTTGAATATGCCTTAATAGTTGCACTTATCGCAGTAGCAATAATCCTTACAGTTACTGCACTTGGAGGTGGAATTAATACCGCATTCCAGAACATAACTGCTGCTATTACCGGTGCAGGCGCCGGAGAATAACCCCAGTTAAATTTATATCATCCTCTCAGGTAAAAGGATTATGTTAAACCGTTGATACTTAAATATTAGTGCCACTGCAATAATGAGTGGCACTAATATCCTAAACTAAGATTATTAGGAAACTAATTTTTAAATATAAAAATAAAAATTTTCATAAAATAATAATAGAAATGAATATTAAATTAAAAAAGTTAATAAAAAATAATAAAGGTGCCAGCGCAGTAGAATTTGCACTTATCCTCCCCTTGCTGGTAATGATGGTTTTTGGAATATTTCAGTTTGGGATTGCTTATAATAACTGGATCGCACTTACTCATGCTGCAAGAGAAGGTGCAAGACTGGCAGCTGTTGATCAATATGAAGAATCCAGAGTTAGAGAAAGCGCACCATCAGTCCAAATTGAAAGCATTACTGTAACTGGTCAGGAAGGAAATATAGGAGATCCAGTTACAGTTACTGTAACTGGATTTGTGCTGAATCTTGAAATTCCATTTGCCGGAAGCTGGCCGATTCAATTATCCAGTACAGCGACTTTACGGTTGGAACAATAATTAAAAATAATGATTTAATAACTATATAAGATGTATTTAGGATGCCAGATATAAAAAAAAATGTTTTAAATGAAAGAGGGCAGGTAGCAGTTATTGCAGCTTTGCTTATAGTATGTCTATTGGGAATGGCAGCTCTGGTAATAGATGTGGGATCCATATATGAGGAAAGGAGACAAACACAAACTGTAGCTGATGCAGCAGCTCTTGCAGGAGCACAGGACCTTCCTGAATATCCTGGACAAGCCATCCAAACTGCAATAGATTACGCAGGCTTAAATGGAGTAGCTATCTCAGAAGATAATATTCAGATTTTTGAGACTTATGTGCCAAATGATACGATAACTGTCACTCCAACAGATGTAGATGCTCCTCTCTTTTTTGCAAAAGTATTAAATGTGAACTCAGCCACAGTAAATGCTACTGCAACTGCAATTGCTGGCGGTGCACTTTCAATGACAGGTCTTATGCCCTGGACGATTCCGGTAGCACCTTATGGAGGAGAATTGAATATAATCTCAGGAGCTATCTATGCCCTTAAGGTAGGTGCAGGTCCTTTGGAAGAGCCAGAAGAAGAAATACCTCTGCCTCCAGGCCAGGTACAGGGCCAATTTCAAGGCATGGCATTTGATGGGCCAGGGGCTGCTGAATATAAGGATAATATTATATACGGATGCGAGCAGGATGTTGTGATTGGACAATGGTATCCAACCCAAACAGGCAATATAGCTATGCCTACCAAGACGAAAACCGAGGAAAGAATCGCAGGAGACAGCCACTTTTTCTATGACGGGGAAATAATCGGAGTGGACGAAAACGGGAAGTTTTTTGTTAAAAATGATAACTGCCCCAGAGTTGTCTATGTTCCAATAATCAACGAGATGGTTAATCCCAGTCAGGACGTACAGATTATAAATTTTGCCATATTTTTTATTGAAGAGGTCAGGTGGAATGACCCGGTTTACGGCAATGGGGCTACAGTTCTTGGAAGATTTGTTGATTATATGATAGCTGTTACTTCTGGCGGTATTACCGGTTATACAGAAGGTATAAAAATAATCCGGCTGGTGAAATAAGTTCCGTGTAAAAGGATAATAATTAATTTTAAGGTTGACAATAAATACCATAAATACAGTTAGGAGAAAATATGAAAATAAGGATTATATTACTAGTTTTAGCAATTTTTTTAGGAGCAATTTCAGTTATTTTAGTTATTTTTTATATAAATAATATTCGCTCTTCAGTAGAGGAAGATGTTGAGAAAATTGAAGTATTGGTAGCTGCCCAAAATATTCCAAAAGAAACTACAGTTGAGATAATAATTCAAAATGATTATATAATCATCCAACCCATTCCTAAAAAATATATAGCTAGTGGAGTCCTTACATCCTTAGACAGTTACAAAGGTTATGTAGTTGCAGCTCCAATTAATGAAGGTGAGCAGATTATTTTAACCAATTTCATCAAGCCTGAGGATTTAGGATTAACTTTTATAATACCAGATGAGATGGTTGCTATATCAATTCCGGTAAATGAAGTGATAGGTGTTTCTAATCTTATAAATATTGGCGATACAGTTAACGTAATTGCTACATTTCAACCAACTCAAGATGAACTTACCATAGATTTAGCTGGAACTGATACACCACTAGAGGACTATGGTTTGGAAAGTGAAGAGAGCATTGAAACAGAAGAGGGAGCAGAGTTTGAAGAAGAAACAATCTGTAAGGAAATAACAAAAATTCTCCTGTGGAGTGTTGAGGTATTGTATATAGGAACAAGAACTACAGCTAATCAGGAACCAACGCAGGATGGAGAATTTATGGGAAGTCAAACTAAAAGTGATGAAAGCACTAAAATAACCACAGTTACTTTAGCAGTAACTCCAGAGGAATCAGAAAAACT
>JADHVM010000082.1 GCA_016783985.1 Actinomycetota bacterium | reverse complement strand
AAATTCTATAATTATTCTTTTCCCTTTATATTTTTCATTTATATAGAAATTGCGGTAATACCAAGAAATAAATTGATAATCTTTTTCCTCAAAATAGTGGTGTGGGACTATTTTGTTAGAATGCGGCAGATTAACTTTTGCAAATTTATTATCACCGGAGTGTATATTTTTTGCATTTTCTATATCTTTATCCAGAAAATACCAATCCGTATTAAAATTCAATACTTCTCTATATTTCATTGTAGAAAATTCCTTTCTTCTATCAATTATTCCTGATAATTTATTTTTTATTACTTCCCTCTATCACTGTTTTAGTGATGAACCTAACATACCTTGTACAAAATACTTCTGAAATCCGAAGAATACAATTATTATAGGCAAGGTAGCAATAACTATTGCCGTCATAATAACCCCCCACTCTGGAAAATATGCAGATGACATCGAGGATATCATCAGGGTGACCGTCTTCTGTTTTTCCGTCTGCAGAATAATGAGGGGCCACAAATAAGCATTCCAGCTTGCCATAAAAGAATAAATAGCGGCTGCTGCATAGGTGGATTTCATTGACGGCATAAAAATGGAAAAGAATATACGGAATTCTCCTGCCCCATCCACACGTGCCGCCTGAATGATCTCATACGGGAAAGCTTTAAAGCTCTGTCGGAAGAAAAATATAATGAAAACGGATGCAATCGAACTCAATATCAACCCAATATGCGTATTGAGCAAATGCATTTTTACAATAAGCCGGAACAAAGGTATCATTAGAGCTATAAACGGAACCATCATAAACAGTATGATAGTGCCGTATGCCTTTTCGCGTGCAGGAGAAGCATAAGTTTGGAAGCCGTATGCTGCCATCGATGATACAATCAGAGTGCCTAACACAGTGAATCCTGTTACCTTCAGTGAATTGAGCAGTATTCTGACCATATCATAGGTAGTAAACAAGGTGGTAATATTACTTAACATTTGATTACCAAAAGTCATTTTCCCTTTTAGGACGTCTACTGCATTGTTGGTCATACCCGCAACCATCCAATAAAAGGGAAACACTGATACGATAAACATAAATACAAGAAACACATATACCAAAATTTTATCTATGCTGTAATATTTTTTCATTTTCTATCACCCATTACTTTAAATTGAATTATAGACAGTACCGCTACAATTAGAACAATTGCATATGAGACCGTAGCCGCGTATCCGAAGTTGGGCATATACTTGAAGCATAAATTATAAACATATACAGACAGGGTTAATAGTGAATTGCCCGGGCCAATAGTTGCAGAAGTAACGCCACCTTGCGAAAGATTCATCGGCTCGTCAAATAGTTGTAATGTACCTATTGTCGACATAATTGCTGTAAACAGAATCAAGGGCTTTAGCAAGGGTATGGTGATATAAAAAAATTGTTTTATTTTATTCGCGCCATCAATTTTCGCTGCTTCATATATTTCTTCTGGTATATTCTGTAAGGCTGATAGATAGAAAATCATATTGTATCCAGTCCATCTCCAGGTCAAGGCAATGATTAACGTTACCTTGGCCCAGAAAGGATCAAGCAGCCAGGGAATAGGCGATTTGATAATATGCGCATTTAGCAGTACACCATTGATAAATCCATCAAGGGAAAACATCATTTTGAAAAGAATAGTATATGCAATCAATGATGTTACAGCCGGCAGGAAAAATGCCGTTCTAAAAAGACCTCTAAATTTTATTGTTTTGTCGTTTAAAATAGTTGCAAGTATAAGGGCTAAAAATAACATTATCGGAACTTGAATAAGGAAAAATGTTAATGTATTTTTTAAGGCCAGTATAAACATGGAGTCTTGAAAAAGTCTTGCGTAATTACTGAAACCAACAAATTTCTGCACAATGCCTCTTGATGACGTAGTAGATAAATAAAGGGAATAAACGATGGGATAAAACAAAAAGACCACAAGCAATATCAATGCCAAAGATACAAACAACCATCCATGCCTGTTCTTTGATTTTATGAATGATCCGCCTGTATTTTCTCTCATCGTAAAGTTTTCACCCCTTCTTTCAAGAAAAATTTGTTCTACTCATTGTATTATATGGCTTCGTATTAAACAATATTTACTTTAAGAGAGGAATAATACAAGCATTTAATCAAGTATTATTCCTCTCCTTTTTATTAATCAGCCTTATTGATAAACAAAATGTTAATTCTATTTTTTAATCTGATTTATCAACTGTTCTTCTGCCTTCTTTAATGCATCCTCAATCGAAGTTTTCCCCGAATATACATCCGGCATTACTGAAAATATCGCGGCATCTGCTTCATAGGTATATATTCCATAGTTTATTGCGGGTATTGCCTTTATCCATGCTGAGAAGTCAGTGTAAACCTTTTGCCCGCTGAAGAATGCATCTTCACTGGAGTAAGCAGCACTGCTCTGGGCTGGCAGATATGTACCAACAGCTCCTCGGTCCGTCAAGATCTTCTGGTAAAAATCGATGTCGCCGGCATAAACCTGGTTAAGAAAGTCTATTGCAAGATCCCTGTTCTTTGAATTTTCAAGTACATACCAGCTTGAACCGCCAAGATTAGAAGCATTGACTGCACCGCCAACATTCAAGCGAGGTGTGGCAGCCACTTTCCATTTGCCTGACGAGGCTTGATCCGCTTTCACAGAGCCTATAATCCATACACCGGTTACAACTGTTGCAACATCACCGTTGTTGAATGCTGCAACCCATTCACTCCAACCGTTTGTTTGTTTGATGACACCTGAATCAGCAAATGCTTTGTATGTTTTAACCGCTTCTTTTAATGCATCATTATTTAATAGATTAACATTCCCCTGGTCGTCAAAATACCACTTCCCGGCCGACTGCATCATTATTCTCATTATACCGCCATCGTTCAGATCAAATCCAATCATAGCTTTGCCAGTCTTCTCTTTAACCTTTTTGCCAATTTCTATAAATTTATCCCAGGTGATATTGTTCAGGTCTTCTGGCTTGTAACCTGCCTTTTCAAGATAATCCGTTCTATAAAATAAACCGCTCACACCTGAATCAAAGGGAACGCCGTAAACTTTTCCGTCCAAAGTCATAAGACTGGCTTTGTAATTTGCAAAGTCACTGTATTTAATCTTGTTTGTCAAGTCAGCAAAAGATCCCGGGTATGATTGAAGGTATTTTTGTGCATTATAGTCCTCAATAAGAGCAATATCAGGCAATCCACCCGTTACACCGGAAGCCAGGTTTATATGCAATTTCTGTTCCACATCTGCCTTGGCAAGATCAACAATTTCGAATGTCACTTTAGGATTATCTTTAGTGTACCTTTCCGCCGCTTCTTTCATAATTGGAATATTAAAGTTAGGATCCCATGACCAAATTGTTATGGTGCCCGACTTTTCCGCAGCTTCTGCATATGTAATACTACTTACAATTAAAAACAAAAAAACTACAACCAAAATTATAAATTTCCTCTTTAACATAATAATAGATTCCTCCTTCTTAATTTAACTTTCAAATTTACAGTACCTAACTTGAATATATACTAATACTATATTTTCACCTCCTCCTAATGCTTAAATTTATTCTCAACATTACGGTTTAAGTTTTTCTTACTATAATATCTACATCTAACATTATTTTTTTGGGTTTTTCCCGATTATCATTTATACGAGAAAGTAATAATTTTACACTTTCTATGCCTAACTCTTGTTTCTTCAGTCTGATAGTAGTTAAGGCAGGATCCATAAGAGAGCAAAAGGGAATATCATCATAACCAACTAATCCGATATCCTCAGGTATTCTTAACCCTTTTTCCCGGATAGCCTGCATAGCACCAAAGGCCATCATATCGTTGTAAGCAAAGATAGCAGTAAAATCCAAATCTTTTTCTAATATCTGCCTGGTTCTTTCATATCCATCTTTTACATCTATATCCCCAACGCTTACCAGAGCATCATCCATAGATATCCCATATTTTTTCAAGGCTTTCTTATACCCCTCTAATCTACCTTTAGCCGGTGACTTGTACAGAAAACCATCTATTAAAGCTATCCTTTTATGCCCTTTTTTAATCAGATATTCTGTGGCCAAAAATCCCCCTTTAACCTCATCATTATATACTGCGTCTAATTCAATATTTTCAAAATCTCTACCCACGATGACAAAAGGGATATTTGCTTTAATAAGCTTCTTTATATCATCATCTCTATCTTGAACTGGGTCTATGAGTAATCCATCTACTCGTTTATTCAATAGTAGATTTATTGCTTCTTCCTCTTTCTTGTAATCCCTTTGAGTGTTGGTAAGAATTATGTGATAGTTTTTCTCCCTGGCTGCTACTTCCATTCCATTTAAAACTTCAGCATAAAAAGGATTTCTATTATCTTCAATTACTACTCCTAATGTTCCTGTTTTCTTGGTTCTCAAGGCTACGGCTGCCCCATTACGAATGTATCCTAATTCTTTAGCAATTTTAAGTACCAGTTTTTTAGTCTCAATATTAATATCCGGCTTATTGTTTATCGCTCTTGATGCGGTATTTACAGAGACCTCCGCTCTTTCTGCTACCATCTTTAAAGTTATATACTTCATATCACTCCTTTTATTCCTTGCTTTCCGTTAACGTTACCGTTAACATTAAAATATCATAAAGCCTTATGAGTGTCAATATATTTTAGTGGGGATTTTCAAACTTTTATTAAAGGATGAATTGAAATGGTAATTTTTAGGGGCAGACACAAGGTCTGCCCCTACATATTATACATTATTATTTTCTTTTGGTGCCGATGTTTAGATAATTAGCAATGTTGGCATCAGCGTCCAGGTTAAATTTAATCTTTCCAACAGTTGAAGTTAAAAGAGTGGCTACTCCAGGACCATGCCCGGCGATGACACAATCACTGTGAACCACAATTCCTATAGAAACCGCTCCTTCTCTATAGCTCCTTCCATAACTGTTATCCGCATCACTAATTGCCACAATATCTCCGAATTTAATCTGGTCAAGCCGGTATTTTTCTACCATCTTCTTGTCGGCAGTGGTAATATCATAATCCCCGCTGGCCACACTGTCCGAACCCAGTCCGGAGCCCATCAATTTGGCTGGAATTTCACAGGTAACCGGTACATCAATAGTGCCATCACCTATTTCTTTGATATTCATCTTTTCTAATAAAGAAGGGTCTAAATTAAAAACTTTTATCTCGGGATAATCTAATAATTTTAAACCTTGCCCGCAAGCTTTAACTAAAATCTTATCTTCTATGCAAAGTTTTTCTAAAGTTTCCTGATCAAAATCGATTAATAC
>JADHVM010000081.1 GCA_016783985.1 Actinomycetota bacterium | reverse complement strand
AAATAAGAGAGGTTATCTGCTCACATGGTGGAGGAAAGTGGAGGAATTATTCATGCTGTACATTTAATACCAGTGGGAGAGGAACCTTTAAACCTATGAAAGGTTCAAAGCCATATATAGGAGATGTAGGCAGCCTCAATGTCATAGATGAAGTAAGGATTGAATGTGTAGTGAACCAGTCCTATATTGATGATGTTGTTAAGTCAGTAATAGAGGTTCATCCATATGAAGAGGCAGCTTACGATGTTTACAGGATTGAAAATAAATTCCCCGGGATTGGAGCTGGAAGATTGGGTGAACTTAAGTCAGAGGAAAGTTTATCTGATTTTTTTAAAAAAATAAAAGATAAGATGAAAATTAAAAATTTTAGGTGGTTGGCAGGTAGAGATATTAACCTGAAAACAAAAGAGATTAAAAAAATAGCAATTATAAATGGAAGTGCTAATTCCCTGGTACAAAAATTAATAGCCAGTGATTGTGATTTGATAGTTTTAGGAGAAATAAGCTATCATAATGCTTTAAACTTAATAGAAAATGGTAAAATAGTTGTGGATATAGGCCATGGTGAAAGTGAAAAATTGGCAATAGATAATATATATAAAAAGCTAAGAGATTACTTTAAGAAAAACAATTTTAGAATTAGTCTTATAAAAAGTAAAGTAGGTTTTAATGAGTGGGGGTATTGTATTGAATGAATTAGGTTTTAATATTCTTGATTTATTGGAGCTGCAATTTCTTGAAAATATTACAGACAGAAAGGTAAATGAAACTAAGGCACTGGCAGGGAATAAAAAACTGGTATTATTAAAAGAAAAATTAGAGAAAATAAATAGTGATTTAAACTCACTTAATAAAAATTATGATGATTTAAAACATAAGCAGAAAAAAATGGAGGACTCAGTTGCAACTCAAAATGGAAAGATAAAAAGAAATGAAGAAATGCTTTTTAGTGGAACAATAACCAGTTCTAAGGAGCTGGTAAATTACCAGGATGAAATTAAGATATTAAAAGCAAATAATGATGAAATTGAAAATAAAATACTGGAAATTATGATAGTTATAGATGATAAAATTAAAGAAGTAAAAGAAGTTGAGGATGAAAAGAAAGAAATAGAGATACAAATAACTGAGCTTAAAGAGAATATTAAAGCCAGGATAAAAGTTATAAAAGATAGTCTTAAAGGCTTGGAAAAAAAGAGAAAAATTGTTATATCAAAAATACCAAAAGAATATATTAAAAAATATGAGATTTTAAAAAATAAAAAAGGTGGTATTGCGATTGGTGTTTTAAAGGATGGATTCTGTGATGTTTGTAATATGAAGATACCCTCGAGGGAAACTGAGAAAATGAAAGATTTAGATAAATTATATAAGTGTTCTTTATGTGGAAGGATGCTGATAGTAGATAGAGATGAAGTTGATATAATAAAATCACAAATTGATTCTTAGCAAGGAAGAATGAAGATCAGGTAAAATAAAAAGTTTCAAGGAGTTTTTTATGGGAGAAGACTATAATTATTTAAAAATTTATTTCGATGGTGGTTCCAGGGGGAATCCAGGGCCTTCTGCTGTTGGTGCTGTAATTTATGATAATAAAGGGAATATAATAGAGAAGTTAAGCTCATATATTGGTAAATATACTAATAATATGGCTGAATATTTTGCACTGGACAAGGTTTTAGATTTGTTGGATAAGTATAATGTTAATAAAATTATATTATTTACTGACAGTAAGCTTGTGCATAATCAAATCAAGAAGATCTGGAAGATAAAGGATAAAAATATTTTAAAGATTTACATGAATATAAATAAAAAACTTAGTAAATATAATCTGGTAGACTTGCGTTTAATATCCAGGGATAAAAATAAAGAAGCTGATAAACTGGTAAATTTAGCACTGGATAAGAAGGAACTTTCTTATGAAGGTGAGTCTAATATAAGTTTTGGTACAATAAAAGATTGACATCAATATTTGAGTATATGATGTCTCGCATAAAAAAGTGTCTCGCATAAAAGAGTTGATTTTTTGCGCAATAGCAGTAATATATATCTGGAGTTAGTTGAGTGGTCGCGCAAATTTTTATTTGCGAGGAAAGTCCGAGCTCCAAGGGCAGGATGCTGGGTAACACCCAGTGGGATTGGTTGAAAAACTAATCTTAGCGATAGTGCCACAGAAAATATACCGCCAGAAATATACTTATAATTTTATAAGTTCTGGTAAGGGTGAAAAGGCGAGGTAAGAGCTCACCAGCAGTCTGGTGACAGACTGGCTTGGTAAACCGTATCCGGAGCAAGGCCAAATAGGGAAGATATAAGGTAGTCCTCCTTTCTTCCGGGTGAGGCTGCTAGAGGCAATTAGTAATATTTGTCCTAGATAGATGACCACTGCTGCTTATATTTTAATATAGGTAGTACAGAACTCGGCTTACAGGCTAACTCCAACTATTTTTTATCTTATAAGCCAACTAGATAGGGTATATTTCTCAAGAGATTCTTACAGTTTTTACACTGCAAGAGCTTAATTGTACAGATTTAATTATACAGGAGATATGCAATTTTTCAATTTATTTTTTCTATTTAGTACAAGAATTATTTAGCTCTATTTCTGCTTGGTTGTTTGTACTGACTCCCGTATAAATAGCACACTTCAATCTGACTTGCATCCCGTAGTACCTTTTAGTAGAATAGCCTTAGGCTACTTGATATCTTGGGGCCCTGCCTTAGAACTTTTCTAAGGGATTTTTCAGAAATTTAACTTACTTATTACATTCTTTCGTTTGTAAATTTTCAGCTATCAAGATGTTTTTTCTAGTTGTATTTGCATACTAAACGATTTATTATAAAATATATTTAGTTTTGAACTGTTTAAAGGTTAAAAAAATTGTATAACAATCAGCTGAAGGCAGATTTGGCCCCGCATGATTTTTCTGATTTTAAATTGTTTTAGAATCACTGAAATCTTTTGGTATTGATTGCTCGCAAACCGCTTAGCCGAATCGTTGGGCCTATTAAGTGGAGACCAAATATATGATTAATCCAAAAGATCTTATTAAAAAATTAACAGTTGAGGAGTTATGCCTGACGGCAGATAACTATTTCAAATCAATATCTGATCCAACCCCTCAAATGGCCAAGCCTTTTAGCTTTTTGCTTGAAACACCGGAACTATTGCAGAATATGGGGCTTTTATTGTCTGAATTGCGTCTTGGAAAGACCATGACAGTCTTAGAATTTGGCGCTGGGACATGCTGGTTTTCACGCTTTCTGAATCAATTGCAGTGTCAGACAATATCTTGTGATGCTTCAAAAACTGCGCTCGAAATTGGCAGGCGTCTGTTTGCAGAATTTCCAATTATAGGCAACCTTGTTTCGGAACCTTTATTTTTGCATTTTAATGGACACAAGATAGATCTTCCTGATGAGTCTGTTGATAGAATTATTTGTTTAGACGCCTTTCATCATATACCAAATCAAGATGAAGTAATTTCGGAACTTGCTCGAGTACTGAAAAAAGGGGGAGTTGCTGGTTTCAGCGAACCAGGAAAGTTTCACTCTCAAAGCCCACAATCACAATATGAAATGAAAAATTACAATGTCTTGGAGAACGATATCGACATCACTGAGATTTTTTATATCGCAAAAAAGAGCGGGTTCACTGACATTAAATGCAAGCTGCTGTGTGATATGGGAATGTCGTTAAATCAGTATCAATCATTGATAAGCAAGAGACAGAATGCGGAATTGGAAAAAAATATTTTTGATAACATCCGTAACGTGATGACCAATAAGACGATCTTTTTCTTATACAAGGGCGAATTTACCCCTGACAGTAGAAGTCATATAGGGCTCTCTCATTCCATTTCTATCGATAACAAAATCTTTTCTATCATGGCCGGCGAAGTCCTGAATCTATCAATAAGAATTTCCAACAATGGGAGTGCAAAATGGCTTAATAAAAATATTAATTATATTGGGGTAGTGAAGATAGGAACGCACCTATATGATGAAGCCAATAATTTACTTAATCTTGATTTTTCAAGACATGATTTTACAAGTCTCACAGCACCGGGCGAAACGATTGATAAAACTATCGCCATAAGATTTAGTGATATTGGAATATTTAGACTTGCTATTGACTTAGTTTCTGAAGGAATTTGTTGGTTTGAAAACATTGGATCAAAGCCCCAATACATCACGGTAAATGTAAAATAGGCCCAACAAGTCCCTGCAGCCGACCGGGCACATGGCGTCCGGCGGCTGAGCTCGTTCGTTATACAGCAAAAAGTGGTAGAAGACATATAAAATAATTCTTTAAGAAAAAATAAACTCCAAGTTATCTTTTGCCCTGGCTCACGCTTTAGGCTACTTAGTATCTCGGGGCCCTGCCTTAGAACTTTTCTAAGGGATTTTTCAGAAATTTAACTTACTTATTACATTCTTTTGTTTGTAAATTTCAGTAGTTTCTGAAAGTTGCCTCCTGCTCTAAAGACAATTATAAATATATCAAAAAGGTAAACACACATCAAGAAAAATTCTTTCTTTTAAGCAATTTTTAACTGGGTAGCTAAAACAGTTAAATATAAAGCCCTAAAATGCCCATAGAAGCGATGAAAATAGGTGTGGGATACATTTCTATATACAAAATCTGTTTTTAAAATCATTTCTTAGCTTATACTTTGTTCAGTGATCTAAAATCAATATCTAACCCACCATTTGTATAATAGCCTTTGTGAATTGTGCAACAAAATTGACAAGTATAATAAGGTCCATTGGGATCTATAGTATTTAAATATTTTCTTTATATAAAAGGATCATCAGCGGTAAATAGATTCTTATCTTTTACTGAAAATTTAAACATCTCATTACCACATTTCTCGCAGATATAACTAACGCCATCTTTTTTTACTATCTTTTATTCCATTACTGTAAAATAAGTTTCTATCTGTCCCGCTCCTTCGGCTTTTAGTACAATTTTCCAATCTCCGGGGGTGGTTCTTGTACCCACTTTCCATGACCAGGTGTAGTTTCCATTTCCATCAGAATTTTTAGGCTCTAAACCATTAGAACTACTTGGACCAGACTTATAATAAACTTTAATTGTACATTCTAATATATCTAGAAATATGAAAAGCTGCCAGATGAATATCGCTTTCATCTATTGTTTTCGGTTCATTGCTAATAAAAGATGGCAACGCTTCCGGGTTTAATATCCATATTAGTTTTTTTAAATTTTCAGGCATTGGTTTGACAAACCAGCCCGGGAATACAATAACAGGCATTACATAATAATTTTTTCCAGTACTTTCTTTCAATATTGAT
>JADHVM010000080.1 GCA_016783985.1 Actinomycetota bacterium | reverse complement strand
TGAGTGGAGTCTCAGATAGACTCCAACAACTAGGTGTGGATGTAAAGTATATTGGGGAAGCATTTACTGCTTATATTAAAGAGGGTAGGAAAATAATTACTTTTTAATCTTTAGTATAAAAATATTGAATCATATATATAATTTTTCTTACTAATAAACAGAATTATTATATGTATATATTTATTTATATTTAGTATATACTTATAAAAATAAAGTATATATTAAGTATTTACAGTTAGGTTAGATATGAAAACATCAATATTATCTAAAAAAGGATGGATTGTGATACCAGGTGACATTAGAAAACGTTATAGGCTGGAAAAAGGTGATAAAGTAAATGTGATTGATTATGGTGGCGTCATTTCTATTATTCCGGTTTCAAAAGATATTGTTGAAGATTCTGCAGGTATGTTAGAGGGTAAGACTTCTCTTACTAAAGCACTAATTATAGAAAGAGAGAAAGATAGAAAGCTTGGAAAATAGGAAATCAAAATCAAGCAATATTGTATTAGATAGTTTCGCTTTACTTGCATATTTCGGGGATGAAAAAGGGAGAAACTATATAGAAACTTTATTAAAAGATGCTCTTGGGAGAAAATGTTTTCCGTATATGACAATTATTAATCTAGGAGAAGTTATATATATAATTGAAAGAGAGAGGGGATTACCAGAGGCTCAATTAGTATTATCTAAAATTAAAGAATTACCAATAGAGATAGTAATTGTTGGTGAAAATCTTACACTGGGAGCAGCTCATATAAAAGCGAATTATTCTATAGCATATGCAGATTGTTTTGCTGCATCTTTAGCACTTGCTAAAAATGCAATTATTGTAACTGGTGATCCAGAATTTAAAAAAATTGAAGAAGTGGTAAATATATGCTGGTTGTAAATTACTAGACACCTACAAGCTTAAATATAAATCATGCTTATGATATTAAATATTCAGGGATGGTTCGAAGTATTCCTAAAATTACCAAACAGGATTATAGAGGATATAGAGCTATAAGGACAGAAACCAAAAATCAATAAGCACTAAAAATATGCATGTTTAAAGTATTTCCAACTTCAGCTGTAAGGTTTCCAATTACAGTAGAAATCTATGATAAGGATAATATTAAACTTGATGAAAAATCCAAGACAGTTATAGTAGAAAAAGAGTGGATAGCAGAAGTGCAGAAGTGATTGAATGATTTTTCAGATTATTTAAAAAAGTCCAAAGATTTTTACAGAAGAAATTTATCATTAAAAAGAAAAATCTTTTGACATTATGTATATTATATGTATATAATAGTATACATATTGTTAATTAAAATATATATTTCAATTGAAAATTAAAAAGTCAAAACTTCAAAATAATCTTAGGCGATGCAGGTTCGAGCATGATGAGATTTCCCAGCAAGAACTTGCAAATGCTATTGGCGTAACACGTCTTACAATTCATTCAATAGAAAAAGGAAAATTCAATCCTTCTGTTTTATTAGCATTGAAAATAGCTAAATTTTTTAACAAACATGTTGAGGATATATTCTATATTTCAGATGAGGAATAAATTTACATATTAATTAAGAAGGAGCTTTTAGAATGAAGAAAGTAATTAATATAAGTGGAAGGGTTACTTTTACTCTGGGAATCCTTTCATTATGCAGTTTGATTTATAATCTTGTATTTTACGAAACTCTAAGACCTAAAGTTATCAGATTTGAAGATATATCAGGCATTTTAGAAAGAATGGAAATTATTGCTGCAGTAGCATTTATAATAATTTTCTTTTTTCATATTTCAGCCATATCAACTCTTGCCTTTCAGTTAAAGTTCTTTAAAAGAGCAAGTCTATTTAGATCATTTTTATTTTTTATGGCAATAATTTCGCTGCTTATGGTTTTTGGAGATTTTGCCCTGCTAAGCGATATAGGAAAAGAACATATAGCTGGACTGGAAACTCAAGGTGAATGGGTTGTCTTATATTTCAGTCAAGCCCTGCATTTTATATTAAATATACTTATATTCGTATTGCTATTTTTAACAAGAAAATCATTTCTGGATAAGTTTAGAGAAGATATAGTACTAAAGGATGAAGCTATTTTTATTAATGCCCAGTATATAGGAATTTTCTGCGGTGTTTTTGGAATAGGAGTATTTTCTGCAATGTCTGCACTTATGCCTCTTTGGGCATTAAGAAAGGGCATTTTTGTAATAAGCTTGATAGCTGTACTGCCATATCTTTTAATAGTTATATATTGGTTAATAATGAAGTTTAAGGAAAAGGTTGGACAGTGGTATGATGAGAAGCAGTACCAGGATATAACAAAAGCAAGTTTAACTACTTTAATAGTATCAATAATTATAATGACTATAATTTTCA
This sequence comes from Actinomycetota bacterium, assembly GCA_016783985.1. The sequence goes on along the minus strand of JADHVM010000080.1, from coordinate 2,999 downwards.
TTGTTCAGTATTTTACCAGTGATTTTGACTTTATAACTATAACCTGGTTTCCATTTTATGTTTTTTTAGTGCTACTTTTATTTTCAAGCAGCACCCTGTATTACAGTAAAAGAGCTGCAAGTTAATTTATACTAGCTTTTATATTATTATTTTACTAATATTATTTTTAAATAGTGAAATACGGAAATATTTATGTATAATATAGCAGTAATTATTTAAAATTCTTAATTTTATAAGGGGCTAAAAAATGTCTAAAGTAAAGCATTATTCTATTGCTGTTATACCGGGAGATGGTACAGGTCCTGAAGTTATAAAACAAGGTAAAAAAGTCCTTGAAGCTGCAGGGAAAAAACATAATATAAGTTTTGAATTTACTGATTTTGATTTTGGTGGAGACCGGTATTTAAAAACGAAAGAAACACTTCCAGAATCCGCAACTAGCCAGTTGAAGCAATTTAAGGCAATATATCTTGGTGCGATTGGACATCCTGATGTAGAACCAGGAGTTTTAGAGCTTGGAATTTTATTAAAATTGAGATTTTCTCTTGATCAGTATATTAACCTTAGACCAGTAAAACTATATCCTGGTGTTGATTGTCCCCTAAAAGATAAAGGTCCAGAAGATATTGATTTTATAGTTATCAGAGAGAACACAGGAGGAGTATATACAGGTCATGGTGGTGTAACAAGAAAAGGAACTCCATATGAAATTGCAACTCAAGTGATGGTATATGATAGGCAGATGGTTGACAGATGTTTAGAGTATGCTTTTAATTTGGCCAGGGTTAGGAAAGAAGAAGGAAAGGAAGGAAAGCTTACACTGGTCCATAAAACAAATGTTTTAATATATGTAGGAGATCTTTGGAATAGGGCATTTATAGAAATGGGAGAGAAATTTTCTGATATTAAAACTGATTACAACCATATTGATGCTGCATGTATGTGGATGGTTAAAAATCCAGAGTGGTATGATGTTATAGTCGTACCAAATATGTTTGGAGATATAATTACTGATCTTGGAGCAATGGTTCAAGGTGGTATGGGAATTGCAGCAGGAGGAAATATTAATCCTTTTGGAACTTCTATGTTTGAACCTATAGGTGGCTCAGCTCCAAAATATACTGGAAAGGATGTAATAAATCCACTGGCAGCTATAGAGGCAGGAAGAATGATGCTAAAACATTTAGGAGAGAAAGATGCAGCTAAGTCTATCGAAGATGCAGTTGCTTATGCATGCAGGCAAATAAAAAGTTTAAGTGCTGGCAAAATGGGTTACAGTACCACACAAGTAGGAGATATGGTTGCTGAATATATCAGTAAATAGCTGCTGCATTTAAGGTTTTTAGGACAAATAATAATATTCTTTCATCGGAGGCGGTCTTTTTCTTTCAAACTAATATATCCCCAGATAATCAAGTATCTTCTTTATAACCTAGTAATCCTTTATAAAAGCAATTATTCTCATTTCCCCTCCGCACCTGGGGCAGATAAGTGAATCCACCTCATATATTTTTTCAGGTAAGCCTTGCCCAGGATTTATTACTTTTTTTTAAATACGTAGACTCCGGAATGGCAGAGATAAGATATAAAAAAGCTTGACTATTTGCCCAAAATAGTGCATGCTCCTAATTGGTAATACTAATTTGGAGGGTAATACGAAATGAGATTTATAAAAAGGATATTAGATATAAAACTTACCCAGAAACAATCTGCCTTTTTATGGGGACCGAGAAAAACAGGTAAAACCACATATTTGAAAAAACGCTTTCCCGATAGCTTAATATTTGATTTTTTAAAGACAGACTTTTTTATTGAAGTTTCTAAGAATCCAGCGCTATTACGGGAGCGTATACTGGCAAAGGATAAAAAGACACTTAAACATCCCATAATACTAGATGAGGTACAGAAAGTTCCTCAGGTCCTTGATGAGGTGCACTGGCTAATTGAAAATAAAGGATTACGGTTTATTCTTTGTGGCTCAAGTGCAAGAAAATTAAGAAGGGGACATGTTAATCTTTTAGGAGGCAGGGCATGGCGTTATGAAATATTTCCGCTTGTCACAGCTGAACTTAAAAATATAAATCTTTTACATGCCTTAAGCCACGGGATGGTGCCGACACATTATTTACAAGATGACCAGGAGTGTAAGAAATCTTTAAAAGCCTATGTGCAGGATTATTTGAAGGAGGAAGTCTTTGCTGAAGGATTAACTCGAAACATTCCTGCTTTTTCGAAATTTTTTGATGCATTTGGTTATTCACATGGTGAGCTTACGAATTATTCCAATATTGCCCGTGATTGTGGTGTAGATTCAAAGACAGTTAAAGAATACTATCAAATTCTCATTGACACATTGCTGGCTGTAAGGGTTGATCCTTTCAAAAAAAGACAATCGCGTAAAATTATAACTAAAGCACCGAAATACTATCTGTTTGATGTAGGAGTTGCCAATTATTTAAGGAAACAGCATTTAGAAGAAGAGAGGGGTGAGGAATTCGGAAGGGCTTTTGAGCACTTCTTATTAATGGAGATACTTGCCTATCGATCTTATAGTGGTCAAGATTTTACAATAAATTTCTGGAGGACAAAGACAGGTTTGGAAATAGATTTTATCTTAGCAAGAGGTGAAATTGCCATAGAGATAAAAGGAGCAAATCGTATAGACAAAAGAGATCTCAAAGCTTTGGCAGCTTTTGCTGAAGAATATTCGCCAAAAAGGAATTTCATGGTTTGCAACGAGAAAGAAAAGAGGCTTCATGGTAAAATAGAAATACTACCCTGGAGTAATTTCCTGCAGGAATTATGGGCGGGAAATGTTTTATGACAGTTATAAACATTGGCCAGCCTGGGAAGTTTAGCTCTTTCATTTAATTTATAGAATGTCTTATAAATCTCCCAGGTATAAAACACTAGTACTCGCCACAATCTACTGATTGAAGCACATTAATAATAAAAGATTTGGAGAAACAATATTTAGAAGGAATAAGTAAATAACTTTT
>JADHVM010000079.1 GCA_016783985.1 Actinomycetota bacterium | reverse complement strand
CATAGATTATGTGAAAAATAAAAATTATTATCTACAGATTCATTACAGGAATTATGAAAATCAAGGTAAGAAATTGAGCATATATGCAGGTAATTTTTCCACCACAGTTACCCTGGGTTATGGGTGGAATACTGAATTTGTAAAACTTCCAAACAGTTTAATAAAGAATGAGGAGCTAAATATCAATCTGGAATTGGTAAAAGAAAGTCATATTTTTGAGGATTTATTTGTAAATGAAATTTCAGTGCTGGTAGAGGATTCAAATTTACTTAGACTGGTTTAATTATGACTAAAAAAAAGAAAAAAAGATGCCTGCTTATAGTACATAGATTTTATCCTTTCATGGGAGGAGCTGAGCGTCTTTTTTTAAGATGGGCACAGGAATTAGAAAAACTAAATTACAAAGTAGATGTATTTACTACTAATGTTTGGGATAATGATTTTTTCCACTTAGGGGAAAAAAGATATATTAAACAAACAAAGCAAACACTGGGAAATATTTTTATAAGTCGTTTTAGGATATTTCATCCTCCTAATAAAAATAACTTACTTAAGCTGTTTAGCAAGCTTCCCATAAGATACCTCAAATATATAATTGGTTTTCCATATATATTTCTGCCTGGTTATTATGTTTATATGTTTTATCTAAAACTAATGCCTAATAAATATGACTTTGTATTAGCTGGGGTATATCCCCACTATTACCTGATATATCCAGCCTTAGTTTATGCTAAAAGTAAAAATATTCCCTTACTCTGTGTACCTCTTCTGCATTTTGGAGAACCAAATTCTGAAGAAAGTTTTGAGCTTTTCTTTAATGACAGAAGCAAGGAAATTTTAGCTAGAAGTAATCTAATACTAACCCAAACTAAAATGGAAAAGGAGAAACTGGTTAACTATGGTTATGATAGGGGAAAAATTGTAACTGCAGGTATAGGGATAGATGAAGATAAGGTGGTAGGAGGGAATGGTACCAGGTTTAAGGAGAAATATAATATTGATGGTCCTATGGTGCTGCAAATTTCAACCCAGACCCATGATAAAGGTTCACACCACATAGTAGAGGCAATGAAGATACTCTGGAAGAAGAAGGTTAATGTAAAGTTGGTACTTATTGGACAGATATTGAAAGATTTTGAGGATTACCTGCTTCAGCAGAAAGCGAATGTTTTTGAAAACACCATTATCTTAAATTATATAACAGAACAGGAAAAAAAAGATGCTCTTGATGGTTGTGATATTTTTGTAATGGTCTCAAAATCAGAGTCTTTTGGTCTTACCTATCCAGAGGCCTGGTTATATAAAAAACCAGTAATTGGTGCATTCTGCAGTGGAGTTACAGAACTTATAGAAGATGGAATAAATGGTTATCTTATACCATTTGGAGATAAAGGAATGCTTTCAGAATATATAGTTAAATTACTGGCCAATAAGGATTTAAGAGATAAAATGGGAGCACAGGGTTACCATAAGGTAATAAACAATTACATCTGGCAAAAGCGATTGAAAAGTTTTAATAAAGTAATAAAAAGTATGGAATAAGGGAAGATTATGAGGATAGGGATAGATGTAAGCAGGTATTTTGATAGGTCTGGAGGAGTGGGAATATATGCAGCAAACCTGCTTAAATATTTACTTAAAATAGATAAGAATAATGAATATAATGCTTACAGCTTTTTTTATAACTGTTTTCCCTCCAACTGGAAACATAAAAAAATAATTGATGAATTTAGAAAGTACGGTAAGGTAAATTTTTCTCAAATAAATTTACCTACATCAATTTTAAAAAGAAAATGGAATAATTCTTCCATAGAAAAAAAAGAAAAGCTACTGGGCGGTGTTGATATAATCCACAGTACTGCATATATGATTCCTGAATTATTTAATGCAAGATTGGTAGTAACCATACATGATTTAAGTTTTTTGATATTTCCAGAGTACCATACAAAAGAAAATTATGAGCTGGTTTTGAGTAATCTTATTTACCTTAATTCAAGACCAGATATGGTAATTTGTGATTCCATGCAGACCAAAAAAGATGTAATTAAGTATTTTCATGTACCTGAGGAAAAATTAAGAGTGGTTTACCTAGGTGTAAGTGATAGCTTTAGGGAAGAAATAGACTCAGATTTTAGAAAAAAGATATTAGAAAAATATGGGTTAACAGGTAAGTACCTGCTTTGTGTAGCATCTGTTGAACCCAGAAAAAATTTTTTAAGGATAATAAATGCATTTAGTGAGTTTATAAAGCAAGAGGAATATAGGGAGTATAGTCTGGTTTGTGTCGGCGGTATAGGGTGGAAAAATACGGAAATCTATTCTCTGGTAAAACAAAAGAATTTAGAGGGTAAAATAAAATTTTTAAGATCTATAGAAGAATGTGAGCTTGCACCCATATATAACCAGGCTGAAATATTTTTATACCCTTCGTTGTATGAAGGTTTTGGCCTACCAGTTCTTGAAGCTATGGCCTGTGCAGTTCCAGTAATTACTTCTAATGTTTCTTCACTCCCAGAAGTAGCTTCAGATGCTGCAATATTGGTAAATCCTTATAGTGAAAAGCAAATATATGAAGCAATACTTCATTTAGTAGATAATGAAAATAAAAGAGAGCAATTGATAGATATGGGTTTAAAAAATATTAAAAAATTTAGCTGGGAAAATACAGCCAAACAGACATTAAATATATATCAACAAATCTATAAAAAATACAGGAATAGAGAAGACTTATAGATGATTTTCTATCTTTTTTAAAATGTCTTCTAAGTCTGTTTCTTGTGATTCTTCAATTTTTTCTGATATATGTTTATGATATGGAAATGTTTTTAACCATGTATAATGTGGAGCATTATCCCATCTACAAATGAGTTTACCATTTTTACTTTGCCAGTGGTAGGAATATATACGTTCATTATCTGAGATGTATTCTCTTATGTTTAAGATGCTGCTATTTATCAGTATCGCTTTTATTTTTAGATAGTAAAAGGTTTTTCCTTGTTTGAAGTCTAAGATAGTGTAGGTTTTGATAACTTTATTTGTTTTAAGTAACTGTAATGTCTTCAACATTATCAATTTCCTTAATTTTATGTTTCAGTTCATCTAGAGCTTTTATATATGCTTTCCATTCAATGTAATCATCCCATATATCGAAATCTTCATTTTCTCTTTTTTTCACTTCTTTGGCAAAATTATCAAAAGAACATTTGTACTTTTTTCCAAACAATTCTATTTTCCCCTTAACCATAGCTATCTGCGATATGATCTTAAGTCTTTCGTATTCTTTTATTTCATCTTTTGGTATTTTTAAAATTTTCATAAATGTCACCTTCTGTTAATGTTTATGTAGATTGGCCCCTTTTAATGCTAATGTTTTGAAATTTACTATATTTTTTATCTATCATCTTTAAAAGTTGTATTTAAATATTTGCTATTGGAAATAATTATATATTATTTCAATTTTTATTTATATACATCTAATGTTTTTTGGGCAGTTTTTACCCAGTTAAATTTTTTAGCCTGATAAAGTGATTTTTCTTTAAGTTCTTCAATTATCTTCTCATTTTTAAGGACGTATAATATTTGCTTTGATATCTCTTTATGGTTATTAGGTGGAATCAGGATTCCAGCATCTCCAACTACTTCTCTAAGGGCTGAACAATTTGAAGCTATTACTGGAAGTCCACAAGACATAGCTTCAAGTGGGGGCAGGCCAAAGCCTTCAAATATAGAAGGGTAAACAAAAAGTTCTGCCTGATTATATATTTGTAGGAGATCCTCATCCGGAACTCTTCCTAAAAAAAGTATATCTTCTTTATAAGGGCTAAGCTCTCTTTCTTTATAAGTAGCTTCGCTTTTCCATCCTGTTCTTCCAACAATAACCAGCTGGAGATTTTGGAGCTGGATATCTTGAGGGTCAGGGTAACCATCTGCAGGGCCGTTTGTACGGGCAGCCTTCCCTTTGATGTTATCTTTTAGCAAATTAAATGCTTTTATAAGTGTGGTAAAATTTTTTCTGGGCTCTATAGTTCCAACAGAAAGGATATATTTTTTATCTATTTTATATTTTTTAAGCACACTTCTATCTTTTTCTTTTTCCGGTAGTTTTTTAAACAGGTTTTCTGCTGCCAGATAAACTACCTCTATTTTGGCTGGATCTATCTTAAAGAACCTTACAATATCATTTCTGGTGCTTTTTGAATCAGCAATGATTTTTTTTGCCAGGTTTGAGTTTTTTTTAACATCCTTAGTGTATTTTTTTATAAACCAGTCAAAGTTAAATTCGGGGAATCTTATAAAAGCCAGGTCATGGATGGTTAAGACGATGTTTTTGTTTAAGGTGGGCGGAATAAGATAATCAGGGCAATGCAGTATATCAGCCCTAAAACCCACCAGTTCAAGAGGAGGAAATTTAAGTCTGTTCCATAAATCAAGTTTTTTCTGAGAGACACTGAAGAATTTTAATTCAATTTTGTTGTTTTTAAAATCTTTTTTAAGGTTATATGCAACATCAAGGTACCTGGCGGAAGTATACCTTCCGGTTAAAACATAAGTATTTTTATTATCGATTTCTAGAAGGTTACGGATCAGGTTTATTATGTATCTGCCGGCACCGATATCCGGTCCATGATTTAACAGAGTGGATATATCAATTCCGATTTCAAAAATTCTGCCTGTCATTGTATTTTATCTATAAATTTATGTACTGAGGTAGGTTCATATTCTAATTTACCGTGTAGTATATTTTTAAATAAATTGGTTTCCATTTTAAATTTAGTATTTTTTAAATTCACCAGATAATTAACATATAATCCATATCTCTCATTTCCCATAAGAGCAAATAACCTGCGGTAAGAGTGATGAAGATTCTCAATGGAATAAATCGGTTCATTTCTTGCAATGTCAAAATAGATGCTTTCCCCCCAGCTATATTTAGTGATATCAGTGTCAAATATCTGCCTGGAAAACTGCATATAATTTCTTTTGCTTCTAAGATGTCTTACATTTTTTTTAAAATCCCTCATTATTTCTCTGGCAGTTGTCTTTAGGTTGATATCTTTTAAGTTTTGTTTTTGGATATTAAATTCATTTGTAATAATTTTTTTAAGGTTATGAAGCTCAGCATTTTTATAAGCAGTTTTTAAAAGATTTAATTTCTGGTAATAATATTTTCTCTGAAAAGCAGTTGCTTCATCTCTGAAGCTGTATGCATATCTGTGATAGCAGATTGCAGAGGGACAGGACCTGAATTTATATCCATGAAGATTTGCCCTGTAGGAGAAATCTACATCTTCATAAAACAGGAAGAAGGTAGAGTCAACCGGTCCTATTTTATTTTCATAAAAAGCATCACGCTTTATTAAGCAGGATACAAAAGAAACC
>JADHVM010000005.1 GCA_016783985.1 Actinomycetota bacterium | reverse complement strand
GTCCCCAATTGACAGAAGTTTACGATCCGAAGACCTTCATCCTTCACACGGTGTCGCTGCGTCAGGCTTTCGCCCATTGCGCAATATTCCCTACTGCTGCCTCCCGTAGGAGTCTGGGCCGTATCTCAGTCCCAGTGTGACCGTCCGCCCTCTCAGGCCGGCTACCCATCATAGCCTTTGTAAGCTTTTACCTTACCAACTAGCTAATAGGACGCGGGCACATCTTAGAGCAGAAGCCTTACGGCTACCTTTCCTATAATTACCATGCGATAAAAATAGAATATTTGGTATTAGCCTCCCTTTCAGAAGGTTATCCCAATCTCCAAGGTAGATTACCCACGCGTTACTCACCCGTTCGCCACTTGCTTTGCAAAAGTGTTGCCACTTCTGCATTGCACGTTCGACTTGCATGTATTAAGCACACCGTCAGCGTTTGTCCTGAGCCAGGATCAAACTCTCCATTTAAACTTATATATTAAAAAAATTGTAACTATTTATATAAAAACCATTTATATAAATAAGAACCCACACTATTTAGTTCTCAAAGAACATTATTTTAACTCGCAGAAAAATAACATATTTATTATCCGCTGTCAATACTGAAAAAAATTAGAAGTATTTTACTTTCAAGTGGCTCTTTACAAAATACTCCTACTTAGCCTAGAGAATTATATCATCTCAATTTAATAAGTCAATATACCGAATTGCTTTATTTAAAATATAATTTCAAGTAACTTAATCACTTTTTTTAATATCTGTTTTAAAGTTTAATTTTTCTTTAATTTCCTTTTCAATTTTATTAAATAGCTTAGGATTTTGTATCAAAAAGATCTTTGCATTCTCCCTACCTTGTCCAATTCTATCATTATTGTAAGAATACCATGACCCACTCCTGCTAATTATGCCTTGCTCCGTCCCAACATCCAAGATACTTCCTTCCTTAGATATTCCCTTCCCATACATTATATCAAATTCAGCAGTCTTAAACGGTGGAGCAACTTTATTTTTAACCACCCTCACCCTGATTCTATTACCAATAATTTCTGTGCCAATCTTTATAGTGTCTATTTTTCTAATATCCAATCTCACAGAAGTATAAAACTTTAAAGCTCTTCCACCAGGTGTTACTTCCGGATTACCAAACATAACGCCAATCTTTTCTCTTAATTGATTAACAAATATTACAGCTGTTTTTGTTTTACTTACAACTCCCGTAATTTTCCTTAAAGCTTTAGACATAAGCCTGGCCTGAAGCCCTATGTAAGAATCTCCCATTTCACCCTCAAGTTCAGCTTTTGGTACTAGTGCGGCAACAGAATCAATCACAATAGCATCCAGTGCGCTGCTTTTTAATAAAATCTCACAAATTTCTAAAGCCTGCTCGCCATTATCCGGTTGAGATAGTAACAATTCTTCAATATCAACACCTAAATTCCTGGCATAATTAGGATCCAGTGCATGCTCTGCATCTATAAATGCTACAGTACCACCTTCTTTTTGAGCACTTGAAATTATATGCAGTGCAAGAGTTGTCTTTCCTGAAGCTTCCGGTCCAAAAATCTCAGTTACTCTCCCCTTCGGTATCCCTCCTATTCCCAACGCTATATCTAATTCTAAGGAGCATGTAGAAATTGAAGGAATGCCTTCTAACGGGCTATTACCGCCTAATTTCATAATTGTACCTTTTCCATACTGCCTCTCAATCTGCGATAATGTATTTTCAATTACTTTTTCCTTATCCATAATTAATCCCCCAAAAAAATTATAAAAAGCCAATATTTAAAAACTTATTTTTACATAAATACTTATAAGCACATTTTAACATCTCAAACCTTTTTAATCAAATATTATATATAGAATTCTTAAAAGTTAGTAAAGTTTTATTTTAATATTTTTATCCAACTTACTTTAACTGACACCCCTTAACAATATTATATTCTGCACCTGTGGGTTTTAAAATACTTTCAAAAAGTACAATCTTATTGCAATTAATTCTACCTGGCTTGCAAACTCTTAAACCATTAACAATTTTTTCGATATTTATTCTATTCTTTATTCTCGCAATTGTAATATGAGGAATAAAATTTCTTTTTTCCTTTCTTATTTTAATTTTACTTAAACTATTTTCAAGATCATTATACACCTTAATTACATTCTCATTTCCTTCCTTCAGGGGAACAAATATTACTTTTGCATTTAACAATCCCGGAAATGCATCCAACCTATCAGCTAACCTGTAATAAAAATGTTCAAAATTATCAGCAGTTTTTTTTACTGCTGATATTATTTTATCTATTTTATTTATATTTACACTACCTAAAAATTTTAAAGTAATATGGATATTAGAAAAAGAAATTTTTCTAATATCATTTTCTTCTTTATTTAATTTAACTGCAATTTCATATAGATACCTTCTCACGCCCTCTGCTATATCCAAAGCAATAAACAACCTCTTTTGCATATCACTCTTGTTTTTATACATATAGTTTCTTAATATTTTTAACAAAGAAATATCAAAATAAACTGATTTAGAATTCTTAAAAAAATTATTTAATAATATTATCTATTGCAATCCTTAATTTATTTAATACAAACTGAGCAGTCCTAAACTTTATTTCACTTCTATTCCCAATAAAATTCTTTTCAAATACCTGTCTGTAGCCATCAGGGCCAACAACTCCACAAAATACTAATCCAACTTTTTTGCTATCTTCTGCAGTTCCTGGTCCTGCAAATCCTGTTACTCCAACTGCGAAATCAGAATTGAATATTTCTTTTACATTTATCGCCATATCTATGCAAACTTCTTTACTTACAGAACCCTTCTTAGTTAAAATATCATCTCCAATATTTAGTAATTCATTTTTTGCAAAATCTGAATATGACACTACAGAGCCCATAAAAAAATCAGAACTTCCAGGAGTATCAGTAATAATACTACTTATAAGACCTCCTGTTATTGATTCAGCTACACTTATTGTAATCTTTCTTTCTTTTTTAATAATTACTTCTTTTAATCTATCTGATATCAAATTATCCCCGCTGCCATAAATATATTCACCCAGTAAATCATTAATCCTTTGTTCAATAATTCTCAAATTTTTATTACAATCATCAATGCTTTTAGATTTTGATACCAGTATTATTTTAATTAGCCCAGGAGTAGCAGTAAGACACGTATTAATATTTATTTTTCTTGCATCCTGGCTAACTTCTTTTATCCTTGCTTCTATTTCACTTTCACTAATGTCTGTGGTCGTAAGAACAACTTTCTTTAAAAAAACATCTTCACACTTTTCTTTATTATCCTTTACTATTTTTTTAATATAAGGAACTACATCAAATTTCAGCATATCTTCCATCTCTTTTGGTACTCCAGGTATACAAAAAATCCACTTTTGCTTACCATCCAGATTTATTATAAAACCAGAAGCGCTTCCTATTCTTGGTTTAATTGATTTAGAACCTCTTGGTACATATGATTGCCTTAGTAAGCTATTATGAACTCCCTTAATCTTTACCCTCTTTAAAAATTTTAAGCTTGTCTCATCAAGAGATCTATCTCTAACTAATTTCAAATTCAAGGCTGATGCAACTGCATTCCTCGTTATATCATCATCTGTAGGACCTAATCCACCACTTATTATTATTATATCACTATGCTTTAAACTCTCTTTTAAAACTATAGATAATTCTTCCTGTTTGTCTCCTGCTGTATACATAAAACTACATTCTAATCCAATCTCTGTTAAATGTTCAGCTATATGCTTAGAATTTGTATTTATAACCAACCCTAAAATAATCTCAGTTCCTACGCTAATTATAGAAAATTTCATAAATTTAAATTTTTTTAATTATTTTAATTCTTTCTTTTCTCTAATATTATTTCCAAATCATCCCTGGAAATTAAAACGTCCCTTGCCTCTCTTGGCTTGCTTGCATCATAACCGCTGATTAATCCCCTATCCTCTAATTGGTCAATTATTCTAGCAGCTCTTGAATAACCTAGTCTTAATTTTCTTTGCAATAATGAAGCTGAAGCATGTCTAAATTCCACAACTATCTTTAAAGCGTCATAAAATAATTCATCTTCCTCAATAATTTTTTTATTTTTTCTACTAACTCTTTCTGTAATTTCTAAATTATATTCTGGCTTTAACTGATTTTTTATATAATTTGTTACCATATTAATCTCTTTTGTTGTAACAAATGACCCCTGAAGTCTTACTGGTCTGTTTGAACTGGGAGACAGGTAGAGCATGTCACCTCTTCCAATTAATTTTTCAGCACCGCCAAAATCTAGTATAACTCGTGAATCTGTATAATCAGTTACTTTGAATGATATCCTTGATGGTATATTAGTTTTAATCAATCCTGTGACTATCTTAACAATTGGTTTCTGTGTAGAGACAATTAAATGAATACCTACTGCCCTTGCTAACTGAGCAATTCTACATATATTATCCTCTACCTCTGATGCTGCTACCATCATTAAATCTGCCAGTTCGTCTATAAAAATTAATATATACGGCAATGGCTTAATTTCTAAACCTTTACTCCCGTCCTTGTGAGCCATATAATTATATTCTTCTATAGATTTGCAATTATTTTCAACTAGAATTTTAAATCTATTCTTCATTTCATCAACTGCCCACGATAATATGGATGCAGCTTTTTTAGGATTGGTTACTACCGGTGCAAGCAGATGTGGAATTCCATTATAAATATTAAGCTCCACCATTTTTGGATCCATCATAATAAATCTTACCTGGCTTGGTTTTACCTTCATAAGAAGTGAAATAATTATACTGTTCAGACACGAGCTTTTCCCAGAATTAGTTGCTCCACCTATTAATATATGAGGCATATCATTAATATTTATATATACTATATTCCCTGAAAAATCTTTACCAAGTGGAGTTCCTAAAAGGTTTTCTGTCATTTCCTTATCCCTTCTAGAATATATATCTCCTAAAGTTATTATACTTCTAATTTTATTTGGTATCTCTATTCCAATTGCTGACCTACCAGGTATTGGTGTTAAAAATCTTAAATCAGGAGAACCCAAAGCAACACAAAAATCATCTTCCAAAGACAATAATTTTTGAACACGCACTCCTTTTGAAAGCATAAGTTCATATAATGTTACTGAAGGTCCTCTATTAATTCGTGTTACTTTTGCAGGAAGATTAAAATCATCAAATAATTGATTTAAGGTTTCAATATTATCCCTAACACTCTTTTTATATAATTTAATCGATACAATCTTAGATTTTTTTAAAAGATTTATTGGAGGTAATCTATAATTTTCCTCCTCCTCTCCACTATCCATTAAAGGTATTTTTAACTGTTTACCTGTATATATTGGTTTATTTACTATCTCATCTGCTGGCTTTCTGAATAATCCTTTTTTATCAGCCCTACTTTTTACTTTTATATCTTTACTGTAATTGCTTGCCCCTTTAATTTGCCCATTACTGCTCTTTAAGATTATTTTTTCATCTTTAGCTAAATCTTCTTCTGAACGAATCTTTATCCATGAGAATAATTTTATAAATTTTTTACCAACATCAATTAATGATACTTTTGTAATAATTAATATCGAAATTATTAGCAAGACTGACAGGACTACTACGGCACCTATGCTGCCTATTAATTTATATAAACCATAAAAAATACCTGCTCCTATAATACCGCCTCTTGTCTTTAACAAGATTTCATCAAAAATATTACTGTAATTAAAATTATTACTTATAATTCCTGATATAGAAACAAATAATAAGAAAAATCCCCAGCCAAACCAGGAAGGTAGATATTTAACTCTTCTAATAAAAAAACTTATTCCCCATATTAAAAGTAAAACCGGGAAAACATATTTCGTTACACCAAATATGTATGAAAGATAATTATTAATTGATTCAGACAGAATACCTTTTTTAGTATAACTGAAGAGACTTATAAAAAATAATACGGCAACCATTATAATTAAGATACCGTAAATCTCAATTCTTCTCTTAACATACCTTTTTGAAGTTTTTATATTACTTTTCTTTGTATTTCTACGAATTTTTCTTCTTTTATCACTTGATTTATTTATATTTTTTGCCATTTTAACTAAAAATGGTTCATAATGTTCTATTTATAATTAAATCTAAACAGTTATTACTTTTGTTATTATTATAGGCTTTATTCTTATTTTTTTAAAAATAAACTTTTCAAGATTATCATTAACATTCTTTTCTATAATAGAAGAATTGTTTATTCTTTTTCGCAGGCAATCTTTTATACTATTTCTTACCTGCTTTTTACATTCATTCAGAGTTTCATCAAAATTATCTATATAAATTATTCCTTTTAGAACTATATCTGGGTCATAAACAATCTTACTACCTTGCTTATCAATTCCTGAAACTATAAATATAACACCATCTCTTGATAATAATTTTCTATCCCTAAGAACAATATCTTCTATATTGCCAGAACCAATACCATCTATGTAAATTGTTTTAGGTTTTAAATTATTTAAAACTCTACATAGGTTAGAGTTCATTTTAATAACATCTCCATTTTTAGCAATAATAATATTATTATCCTCAATTCCTAATTCTCTAGCCAATTTTGCATTCTGAATTTTATGTTTATTTTCACCATGAATAGGGATAAAATATTTCGGTTTAACCAGACCTATCATCATCTTTATTTCTTCCTGTGCCGCATGACCAGATACATGCACGCCTGCAATAGATTCATAAAACACGTCAGCGCCCTGTCTAATTAACATATTTATAGTACTGGATACAGCTTTCTCGTTCCCGGGAATAGGCGAAGCTGAGATTATTACCATATCTCCAGTCATTATATTGACTCTTTTATGCTCATTTAGAGCCATTCTGCGAAGCGCTGATAGTGGTTCTCCCTGACTTCCGGTAGAAAGTATTACTATTTTATTTATAGGATAGTCATCAATTTTTGTTATAGGTATTATTGTGCCCTCAGGAATTTTAAGATATCCGAGTTCTGTAGCAATTCTAATGGTTTTAAGCATAGATTTTCCTGATATGGCAACTCTCTTCCCTAAATATCTGGATACATCCAATATCTGTTGAATTCTATGTATATGTGATGAAAATGTAGCAGCTATTATCCTCTTATCTGCATTATTAAACTTTTCAAGTAAAGTCTTTCCTACATCTCTTTCGGGTAGTGTGAAACCAACTTCTTCAGCATTAGTACTATCACAAAATAAAGCCAGTACTCCATCTTCTCCTGCTTTAGCTATTTTTGAAAATTGAGTTATTCTTCCATCTATAGGACAGTGGTCGAATTTAAAATCCCCAGTATGAACAACAGTTCCAATATCAGTTCTTATAATTAAACCCACACCATCAGGAATACTATGATTTACTCTAAAAAAATCTATATTAAAATGTCCTATTTTTAATGTTTCTTCAGTGTTGATTTCATTAAATTCTATAGAGCCATTTTTTTGGGTAATATCAAATTTTATTTTAATCAAACCTAAAGTTAGTCTTGTGGCATATATTGGAGCATTTATTTCTTTAAACAGGAATGGTAAAGCTCCTATATGATCTTCATGTCCATGAGTTATAATTATAGCCTTTACTTTTTTTGCATTTTTTTTAATATAGCTAAAATCTGGAATCACAAAATCAATTCCAATCATATCATCATCTGGAAACATTATTCCACAATCAATAATAATAATCTCATTGTCCTTTTCAAAAACCATCGTGTTCTTACCAACTTCATTAAAACCACCCAGTGGAATTATCTTTAAACTGCCTTTTTTTAACATTTTTTTATAATACCTCACACTCCTTATATTTAACCTTTAAATTTTTTTTACTTTTTGCTTAATACTAATATTAGCAGATTAAGTATCCTAATTAATAATATTATATTTTAATAATATTTTTTTTAACCTTTCTAATTGCTTATCATCCATTGAAGTAAGCGGAAGTCTTGTAGGTCCAACTTCTATTCCTTTTAAATTTAGTGACTCCTTTATAGGAATTGGATTTGTAACGATGAATATCCCATAAAATATTTCTAATAAATAATTATGTAATTTAGCAGCCTCCCTGGTATTGCCATTTTTAAAATAAGAAATCATCTTCTTTATTTCTCTTCCTACAATATGTGATGCTACACTAATCACTCCATTTCCACCTAATGATAAAATTGGAAGTGTGTCTCCATCATTCCCACTATAAACTAAAAAATTATTATCGGTACCTCTAATTATTTCTGAAATCTGTTTAAAATTTCCACTAGCCTCTTTAACACCACATATATTGTTAATTTTTGAAAGCTCTATGCATGTTTCAGAGTTTATATTACATGATGTTCGCAAAGGAACATTATATAGAATAACAGGAATTTTAACTTCACTTGCAATAGCCTCAAAATGCTTATATAGTCCAAGTTGAGTAGGCTTATTGTAATAGGGAGTAACTAATAAAAGAGCATCTACTCCTACATTTTCAGCCTCTTTTGATAGTTCTATTGAGTGCCTTGTATCATTTGAACCTGTTCCTGCTATTATCTTTACTTTATCCTTAAAATTTTTAACTCCAAGCTTAAATAATTTAATCTTTTCTTTATCACTTAATGTTGGAGATTCACCAGTTGTTCCTGAAAGTAAAATTCCGTCAGAATTATTCTTAATTAAATACTCCATTAAATTAAAGCAAGAATCTAAGTCAAGATCATAATTACTACTAAATGGTGTTACCATTGCAGTAATAACTTCTCCAAGATCCATTACATTCACCTCCAAAAAAAATTTAAAATATCAAAATATTATTATAATAAATTTTACACTCAGATTTTTATTAAATTATCCAATCCATATGTATAATTAGGTAGATTATTAATACTCCTAATTGCATTTATTACCCCAGGATAAAATGAAGATCTATCTATACTATCATGCCTAATTGAAAGCGTTTGTCCTTTTATTCCAAAAATAACATTTTGATGTGCAAGTAATCCTGGCAGTCTTACACTATGAATATGAATACCATTAGAAAAGCTTCCTCTACTTCCTGTAACTGTCTCAACTTCATTATCTTTTAATCTGTTATTATTAAATACTACTTCCTCATTTATTTGCTCTGCTGTAGAAATAGAAGTACCTGACGGTGCATCAATTTTCCCATCATGATGCAGCTCAATTATCTCACAGTTATCAAAATATTTAGCTACAAGTTTGGATATTTTCATCATAATCACAGCACCAATAGAAAAATTGGGAGCAATAAATACTTTGCTGTTGGATTTTAAAGTTCTTTTTTTTATTTCAAATAAACTTTCCTTACTTATGCCTGTTGTTCCAACTATTATATTAATACCTTTATCAATAGCCCAGTTTATTGTCTTTAATGCAATATCTGCTTTTGTAAAATCAATAATTAAATCAGGTTTAATTCTTTCTATTTCTTCATAAGAATTATAAATTTTACTGCCTGTTTCTCCTATATTTAAAACTATACCTAAATCCTCTCCTGCATTTTTTTTATCAAAGCCGCCAATAATTCTTACATCGTCTTCTTTAATAAGTTCCTTAGAAATTGATTTTCCCATTTTTCCGCAGATACCAAAAACAACCACTTCTATCATTTTAATCTCCCCCTATTGTTAGCACCCATCATAACTAAACTCATTTTATCAGGTTGAAAATATTTATACACCATTTCATTAATATCACTTAACTTTACTTTATCTATTTTCTTTAAAATCTCATCTATAGTTAAAATTTTCTCATCTATTAATAATCCCTTTCCAAGCCTGAACATTCTCGAGCTAATATCTTCTACACTTAAGACAATACTACCTTTAGTATTTTCCTTTGCTCTTTTTAGTTCTGTATCTTTAATCCCATTTCTTTTTATTCCTTGTATTTCTTTATCTACAATATCCAGTATTTTATAAACATTTCCCGGTGAAGCTGCGGCATATATAACTATCACCCCAGTATCTGTATATTGAGTATTGGTTGCAAAAATTGAATAAGACAGCCCCAGATCTTCTCTTATCTTCTGAAATAATCTGCTGCTTATACTCCCGCCAAGTATATTAGTGAATAGCGAAAGAGCATATCTATTTTTGCTTTTTCTGCTGCAACCCAAACCTCCATAGCATAAATGAGCAGATTTAGTCTTACTTCTATATATTTTTTTTATACTATGAGTTTCTATTTTTTGAAAATTATCTTTTTTCCCTAAATCACTATTTTTTCTTCTATCTCTATATATATTTTTTTCTATTTTACTAACTAATTCCTTATGATTAATATTACCAGTAGCGGCTATTACAATACTTGCACAATTATAATTATCATTAAAATAATCCAATATCAATTTCTGGCTCAACCCTGATACAGATTGCCTTGTCCCAAGAATAGGTAAGCTTAAAGGATGCCTATTAAAAATAGCTTTGTAAAAATAGTTAAAAATATTATCTGAAGGATTATCCTTAGTTATCTTTATTTCTTCATAAACTACTTTTTTTTCCGTTTTTATATTTTCAGGTAAAAACGTTGGATTTAATATAATATCAAATAGCAGTTCCAAACATCTGTCGAGGTGGGTATCAATAAAGTCAGCATAAATACAGCTATTTTCTTTATCAGTGAAAGCATTAAATTCTGCGCCCATAGAATCAAATGCAATAGCAATATCTCTATAATTTCTTTTTTTTGTACCTTTAAAAAGAAGATGTTCTATAAGATGTGTGATCCCATTGATCTGTAAATCTTCATGCCTTGATCCTGCTGTAACCCAAAATCCTAAAGAAATTGATCTGAAATGAGGGATGAATTCACTAATAATTCTCAGCCCATTATTAAAATTTGTTATTTCATAATTTTCAAATTTAAAACTATTTGAGATACCTATTTTCTATTCTACCTCACTAATAAAGTTAATTTAGTATCTTATCCTCTTTAATGATACTTTTTTGTCCCTTTTATCTATCTTATCTATCTTGACATCTATCTTGTCACCTATTTTTAATACATCTTCTACCTTATCTATTCTTCTGTCAGATATTTTGGATATATGGAGAAGACCATCCAGTCCTGGGATTAAATTAACAAAAGCACCATAATTCGTTATTCCAACAACTGTTCCTAAGAACTCTTCCCCCTCTTTTAAACCTTCAATGCCCATTATCATAGTTTTAATTTTTTTCTTTGCCATTTCAGTATTATTATCATCGCATGAAACAATTGAAACAACTCCTTCACCATTAGAGTCGTCTACATTTATTTCTTCAAGCTCAAATTCTTCTTTAATACCTTTAATATTTTTACCGCCAGGGCCAATTACTTCCCCTATTTTATCCCTTGGTATTTTAAATGTAATTATTTTTGGAACAATCTTTGAAAGGCTCTTTCTTGGTTCAGGTATAGTATCTAAAATTTTTTGTAAAATATACAATCTGCCTTCCCGTGCTCGCTCAAGTGCCTTCCTTATTATATCAATATTAATTCCTTTAATTTTTATATCCATTTGCAAAGCAGTTATACCGTTTTTTGTCCCTGCAACTTTAAAATCCATGTCTCCGTAAAAATCTTCCATACCCTGTATATCTGATAAAACTACAAAGTCATTATTTTCTCCCTTAACTAAACCCATTGCAATACCTGAAACAGGATTTGCAATCGGCACTCCAGCATCCATCAATGCTAATGTACAACCACAAACACTTGCCATAGAAGTTGACCCATTCGATTCCAGAATCTCTGAAACCAATCTTAGAGAATATGGAAATTTCTCTTCATCAGGTATCATCGGCTTTAATGCTTTTTCTGCTAAAGCACCGTGGCCAATTTCTCTCCTTTTTGGTCCTCTTAATGGCCATGTCTCCCCTGTACTGTAGGGAGGAAAATTATAATGATGCATAAATCTTTTAAACTCCTCAGTTCCCAAACTATCTATTCTCTGTGATTCTCTTACCGAACCTAACGCTAAAATTGTAAGAGCTTGCGTTCTTCCCCTTGTAAAAAGTCCTGTTCCATGAGTGGTTTCCGGGAATAAGCCAACCTCACATGTAATCTTTCTTATTTCATCAGGCTTACGTCCATCAGGTCTTATTTTTTTATTAATTATCATCTCCCTGACAAGATTTCTTTCAATTTCTTTTAGGCTCGTTTTTATATCTTCAGAGTTTTCAGGATAGTCGGATTTTAATGCTTCCAACACTTCGTTTTCAATTATTTTTAATTCATCCTGCAGGTATCCTTTTTTTGTGCTGTTTAGTAATTGCTTCCTTTCCTCACTTTCTGCATATTCAGCTACTCTCTCCAGCTTATTTTTAATTTTATCCTCTGCCAGTTTTTTTACTTTTAGGGCTATATTTTTATCTGATTCAAATTTACATCCAACTCTTCTCTCTATACCAATTTTTTCTCTAAATTCCTTCTGAACTGATATAATCTTTCTTATCTCTGGTTGTGCTCTTTCTATAGCTTCTATGATAATCTCTTCACCTGCCTCCTTACCTTTAGCTTCTACCATCAATATTGCATTTTCTGTACCAGCAACCACAATATCTATAATACTCTTATTAATTTCTTCGTATGTTGGATTAACTATCCATTCTTTATCAATCTTTGCAATTCTTACAGCACCAATTGGCTCATTAAATGGTATATCAGATATATAAAGAGCAGTAGATGCACCATTCACAATTAATATATCATATGGATTAATTTGATCCACAGAAATAACAGTAGCCACAATTTGAACTTCATTTCTCAAGTTTTTATCAAATAGCGGTCTTAGTGGCCTATCTGTCAACCGCGATATTAAAATAGCTTTATCAGTAGCTCTTCCTTCCCGCTTGAAGAAACCTCCAGGAATCTTGCCTGCTGCATACATTCTTTCTTCCACATCAACGATTAATGGGAAAAAATCGATGTTTTCCCGAGGTGTTTCACTCATAACTGTGGTAATAATTATCCCATTTCCACCACTTTTGGCTAAAACTGAACCATTCGCTTGTTTTGCTAGCTTTCCCGTACTAAAATTTATTGTTTTGTCATCAATATTAATCTCACATTGCTCTCTTGAATTCTCTAATATACTCATTAATTACTATTATCCCTCCTTTAATGCAAATTAACCTGAATTTTATTATTTTCTTAAACCTAATTCTTTAATTAATTTCCTGTATCTATCCATATCACTATTTTTTAAATATTCTAAAAGCCTCTTCCTCTTGCCTACCAGCATTACCATACCTCTTCTGGAATGATTGTCTTTTTTATTGGCTTTTAGATGCTCATTAAGCCTGTTTATTCTCGAGGTTAGAATTGCTATCTGAACCTCTGTTGAACCTGTATCACTTTCATGAACTTTAAACTTTTCTATTATATTTTTTTTGTCTTCCTTAACTAGCGTCAACTTTAATTTTCACCTCCTTTTACTATATGGTTATTCAACAAACAATTTATCATAACTAAAATTTTATTACAATTAAGTCTTCTTGTTACTTTAACAGCCATCATACTAATTTATATTAGACTAGCCAAATTTACTTTCTTTTTATATTCTTATATCTTTTTAAAGTATTCTCTTGCAATTTTCATGTCAGATTTTAACTGGCTAATCAATTTATATTTATCTTCAAATACAATTTCTTCCCTCAGCCTTTTTATAAAGAAAATTCTTATTTCTTTACCATATATATCATTTTTATAGTCAATAATATGCGCCTCTATCCATTTTTTATCATCCTTAAATGTAGGATTATCACCAACATTTATAATAGCTGGCAATCTTTTAGATTTACCTGACTCACCTATACTAACAAAACCTAAATAAACACCGTCTTTGGGTATGACGTATATCTCACAGACATCTATGTTAGCAGTAGGAAACCCTAACTTTTTTCCTCTTCCTGATGCTCTTACAACAGTTCCAATTATTTGAGGGATTCTTCCTAAAAGAGATTTTACTTTCCCAATATCACCCTTTGAAAAAAAATTTCTTATAGTCGAACTGGAAATTGGAATATTATTTAATTTAAGTAACGGAATAACATTTATATTAACTTTGTGGGATTTGAAAAAATTTTTAAGAAAATACCCATTTCCACTAGCTCCATACCCAAAATGAAAATCCTCTCCAATAAAAACTTCTCCTATATTAAGTTTTTTAAGTAATACCCCTTTACAGAATTTTTCGGGCTTAAGTTTTGAAAAACTAACATTAAATTTTGCTGTAATAATAAAATTAACTCCTAATTCTTTTATTAAATTTATCTTTTCCTTAAATGAAGTTATAAGTTTCTTGGACATTTCACCTCTTATTATATTTAATGGCGGTTTATCAAAGGTAAGAGCAATACTAATTCCATTTATTTTTTTTGCTCTTTCAACACATAATTTTACTATTTTTTTATGCCCAAGATGAACTCCATCAAAAAATCCAATTACTATAACAGTTCTATTATCCCCAAAATAATTTTCTTTTAAATCATCTAATTCTATTAATTTGGTCAATTTCTTTCCCTGCACTTATTCATAAACAGAAAAACTATTTTATGTAAATATTAAAAAATTACAATACTTTTGGTAAATCTTATTTCTTTTTTAATTATACCACTTAATGATTCTTCACTTATAATTTCATGAATCGCTAATATATTCTCATCTAAATCTTTTATTTTTACAATATTTCCTTTTTCTAATATATAATCCACAGTTCTTTTCTCATCTATCATATACCCACAAATTGGATGTCCATTCACCACATGCTTTTTATATTCTTTACTTATATACAAATCAGGTTTATTCTCTAATATTTTTTCAATCGGCAACAAATATGATTTATTTCTCAAGCTCCATTTATCGCTAATTAATTCTATTATTTTTTCGGCTTCTAAACTATCTTCTACGTAAAAATTCCCAATTTTAGTTCTTAAAAGTTGTGTAACAATACCACCATAACCTAGAATACTTCCAATTTCTCTAGCTATTGATCTTATATAAGTTCCAGAACTACATTTAATTTTTAAATCAAGAACATCTTTTTTTAAGGAAAGAAGCTTTATTTCATAAATATTAACTATCCTTTTTTCAAGATATATTTTCTCACCTTTTCTCGCATAATAATATAGAGGTTTGCCCATGTATTTAACTGCAGAATAAAAAGGAAGTTCTTGGTAATACTTTCCCTTCAGCTCCGAAATTACCTTTAAAACTCTTTCCTTATTTAATTTATCAACCCTTTTTGTTTTTAAAACCTCTCCATCACTATCCCAGGTATCAGTTTCAACTCCTAATTTAATTTTTACTTCATATTCTTTATCTAAAGATATAAAATACTTAGAAATTTTAGTAGCTTTATTTACTAGGACAATTAATAAACCTTCTGCTAGTGGATCTAGTGTGCCTGCATGACCAATTTTTTTAAAAAAAAATTTTTTTTTAGCTCTCTTATTATATTATATGATGTCATATCTCTCATTTTGTTTACCAATATAATTCCATTAAATTTTTCAAAAGCCCTAAAATTTTTTTTATCCATAACTTTTAGTCATTACTCCTTTTAACAGCATCTACCAAACTTAAAATTACATCATTTAATTTCCCTTTTTGAACATAAGCTGAAGCCATGCTGTGGCCGCCACCTCCAAATAAACTTGCAATCTCTGCAACATTGTAATTACTGCTCGAAGACCTTAGACTAACCTTAAAGCTATCATTTAAAGTTTGTTTAAAAAGCACAGCAATTTCTGCATCCTTTGCGCTCCTTAAAAGTTCAATTACACCATCCTGAGAAGAAAATTGTAAATTTAATTTTTTGAAATCATACTGTAAAATATATGAATAAATTAATTTTTTTGATTTTACCAGCTTTATTCTCTCAAGTATCAACTTAATTAACTTAAATCTATCTATTGGTTCATTTTCGTAAATACTGCTAAAAACTTTTGAAGATTTTATGCCATATGTTAATAATTCACTAATTATTCTGTGCACATTTGAAGAAGTGCTGGAATATTGAAATTTCCCAGTATCTGTTAATATTCCTGTATAGATCCCAATTGCTATATTATAATTTAAATAATTTTTAAAATTCCTATCTATAAGTTCGTATAAAATTTCCGCTGTTGCAGATTTCTCTGGACCTATTATGTTAATATTGCCAAATTTTGTATTACCCATATGATGGTCAATATTTATTACTTCTAATGACTTTTCCTTTATCCTGTTAATATTAATATCCATTCTATTTTCATCTGCACTATCCAGACATATAGTTATATATTTTTTATCAATACCCTCAATATTATCCAAACTTGTTTTGATTTTATTTATTGAAGGTAAAAATTTATACTGATATGGCATGTCTCCCATGCATACCATTATTGCATTCTTTTTTAGCCTGCAGATTAATTCATATAAAGCTATAAGTGAACCTAAAGCATCTCCGTCTGGATAAGCATGTGTTATCAATAAAAAATCTTTATTCTTATTTATAATATCAGCTAACTTTTCTAACAATCTTACTAGATTCAAATTATTTACACCCATCTAGACCAGACAACTTTTTTTTAAATCTTCAAGTATTTTAGTTATTTTCATCCCAGTATCTATAGAATCATCAATAATAAATTTAACTCTTGGCATATTTCTTAACTTAACACGTTCTCTTAAATTCTTCTTAATGAATCCACTGCTTTGGTTTAGACCTATCAAAGTATCCTTTATAATTTTCCCGTCACCCATAATGCTTACAAAAACATCCAGGTAATTATAGTCAGTTGAAAGTCTTGCGCCTGTTATAGTTACAAACCCCAATCTGGGATCATTTATTTTGGAGTTTATAATAAAGCTTATTTCCCGTTTTAGATCAACCTCAATTTTTTTTATCTTATTCATTTTATCTTATTTACTACTGCTCTTGCTGCCTTCAATTTCCTTTAATTCATATATTTCCAGAAAGTCGCCCTTATTTATATCCTGATAATTCTCAACCTTTATCCCGCATTCATATCCAGCATTAACTTTCTTTACATCATCTTTAAACCTATGCAAGGATACTATTTTACTTTCATAAATTATTTTTTCATCTCTAATCACTCTCACCTTATCACCTCTGTCAACACCGCCTTCTAATACATAGCAGCCTGCAATCACTCCTTCTTTTGGTATTTTAAACACCCTCCTAACCTCGATTCTCCCCTTTTCTAATTCTTCTATTTTTGGTTCAAGTAATCCTTCTAAAGAAAGTTTAATATCATCTATTAACTTATAAATAATATTATAGGTTCTGACATCAATGTTTTCTTCCTCAGCAAGCTTTCTTGACTTGGGTGTTGAAATAATTCTAAAACCAACAACAATTGCATTTGAAGCAGCTGCTAGAAGTACATCACTTTCGGAAATAGCTCCAACAGCTCTATGAATAATATTAATTTTTATTTCTTCTTTCTCCAATTCCATTAAAGATTTCACAACTGCATCAAGTGAACCATAAGACTCTGACTTTAGAACTATCTTTAACTTTTTTATATCATTTTCCTTTGATATTTCAGATAATTCCTCAAGCGATATATGCCTCCTTGCTCCTGCCAGTTTAGATATTTTTCTATCATAATCTCTTTTGCTTATAATTTCCTTTGCTACCCTTTCATTTTTTACTATAAAAAATTTATCTCCAGCCTGGGGAACAGATGTAAATCCTGATATTTCAATAGGTTGAGATAGAACTCCTTTTTTTATTATCTGCATTTTTTCATCTCTTATTGATCTTACCTTTCCATAAGAATTACCAGTAATAAAAAAATCTCCAACTTTGATACTACCTCTTCTTATAATAACAGTACCAACTGCTCCCATGCCCTTATCCAACCTTGATTCAATAATTATTCCACTACCTTCTGCTTTTTCATTTCCCATTATTTCATTTAAATCCGCAATCAGTAGAATCATTTCTAAAAGCTCATCAATATTTATTTTATTCTTTGCAGATAATTCTGCAAAAATAGTCTCCCCACCCCATTCTTCAGGCACTAAATTAAATTCAGTCAACCCTCGTTTTATCTTATCAGGATTGGAATTTGGTAAATCAATTTTATTTATAGCTACTATTATTGGAACATTTGCTTCTTTAGCATGGTTAATAGCCTCAATTGTCTGAGGCATAATTCCATCGTCTGCAGCTATAACCACTACTGCAATATCTGTGACTCTTGCTCCTCTAGCTCTCATTGCAGTAAAAGCTTCATGACCAGGGGTATCTATAAAAGTAATTTTTTTATCATTATATTTAATTTGATAAGCTCCTATATGCTGGGTAATTCCTCCTGCCTCATTCTGGGCTACATCTGATTGTCTGATAGCATCAAGTAGTGTTGTTTTTCCATGGTCTACATGCCCCATTACTGTAACAACCGGAGGTTTTCTGACTAAATCTTCCTTTGAATCCTTAAAAATTTCTTCAATTTTATCTTCAAACCCAATAATATTATACTTAAAATTATATTCATGAGATAAAAATTCAACCAAATCCTTATCCAGTGTTTGATTAACATTTACAATTTCACCCATATCAAATAAGACCTGTATAATTTCACTTGAAGAAATATTTATTCTTTCTGATAGCTGCTTTGCTGTAATTCCTTCCGGAAGTTCTATAATCTTTTTTATCTCTGGCTTTTTCTTAGTTTTTTCCTTAGTCTTAATAATTTTGTATTCCCTGCTTGCAGTTTCTGCAACCTTGCTGCTTTTCTTGGCTGCAATTTTTTTCTTCCCTTGCAAAAGTTTAACCTTGAATCTTCCTTCTTTTTCTTCTTTATCCAACTCTTTATCCAATACTTTTTTGATATTTAGCAATTTTTCTTCATTCCAATCAGATTTCCTTTTGCCAGCTGTATCTTTTTTACCTTTATCAATAATTCTTAAAATTTCCTTCTTTTGTTCAGGATTAACTGTTGACATATGACCCTTAACCTTAAAACCAAGATCAAGACAAACTTTTACAATATCCTTAGAGGATATATTTTTTTCTCTAGCTATTTCAAAAATTCTAATAGAATCCATTTTTATTAATCCCAGTCTCCCTTAATCTCATATCAGGTTTTTTCACTAATATTTTTACTTTTTTTCTTCTTTTTTGAAGCTGATTTCTTTCCTTTTTTATCTTTTTTTTCCTTTTCTTCTTTCTTCTCTTTTATCTCTTTCACACTTTTTTTCTTTTTTACTTCTTTTTTCTCTTCCTTCTTTTGCTCTTTTTGTTTCTTTTGCTTCTTTTTCTTCTCTTTCGCCTCTGTTACCTCACTTTTATCCTGTTCTTCAACTCTTTCCCTTCTAGCTTCGTCCAATTCTTCTTCAAACTGTTTTTTACTTTTTATATCAATTTTCCAACCTGTTAATTTTGCAGCAAGCCTTGCATTTTGCCCATCTCTTCCAATTGCAAGTGAAAGCTTTTCATCCGGTACTACTACTAAAGCAAATTTTCTCTCTTCATCTGTTAATACTTTTAGAACTTTAGCAGGACTTAAAGAATTTTTAATAAATTCAATCGGATCTTCACTATAATTAACAATATCTATCTTTTCTCCGCCCAACTCTCCTACAATCATCTTTACCCTGGATCCTTTAGGACCAACACACGCACCAACTGGATCAACGTTTTTATCATTGGATATTACTGCAATTTTAGTTCTATATCCAGCTTCTCTTGCAATACTTTTAATTTCAACAATTTCCTCATATATTTCAGGAACTTCTAATTCAAATAACCTTTTCACAAGCCCTCTATGAGTTCTTGATACTATTACCTGCGGTCCTTTTGTAGTTTTTCTTACATCTGATACATAACACTTTATTCTCTCACCATGTTTGTATCTTTCACCAGGGACCTGCTCGTATTGTGGAAGTAAAGATTCTACTCTACCTAAATCCACTAAAGTAAATCTTGTATCATTTTGTTGAACGATACCTGTAACCATGTCACCAACTCTATCTTTAAATTCTTCATACATTACTTCTCTCTCGGCTTCTTTTATTCGCTGTTTCATTACCTGTTTTGCAGTTTGTGCTGCAATTCTGCCAAAATTATCCGGTGTTACTTCTACTTCATCCCCAGTCTCACCGCTTTTTTCATCTTCTTCTAGAATCCTGAATATTTTTATTTCACCTGTTTTAATATCAATATCAACTCTAATCTGATAATCTTCGTTATAATTTTTTTTATAGACAGAAACAAAGGCAACTTTTAGTGCATCAATTATTGCCTCTATTTTTATGCCTTTTTCTTTTTCTAGTTCTCTTAAAGCCTCTATAAACTTTCTATTCAAAACAAATCACCCTATATATAAATTATAAATATAATCTACAATAAAAATAGTGG
The DNA here is from genome assembly GCA_016783985.1 of Actinomycetota bacterium. The sequence continues at coordinate 2,282 of JADHVM010000005.1, read as the reverse complement.
GACTTGCCCACTATCATTAATAGTAATACTCATTAAAATTTCATAATGAGTATATCATAAAACAAAAATAATTCAATATGGCTGGCAATGTTTATAGCCAGCGTAATTATGGATAAATTCCTCTTAAAGTTACAGCTTCAGCCACTCTCCCTATTCCTATTAAATTAGCAGCTGTTCTCATATCAATATTTTTCTCTTTGTGGCAATTATAAACTTCATAAAATGCTTTTTCCATTATATCTCGCAGCTGCAGATTAACTCTCCTTTTACTCCAGAAATAAGCATCATTGCCCTGCACCCATTCAAAATAGGATACTGTTACTCCGCCAGCATTACATAAAATATCAGGAATTATAAATATTTTATTATCCAATAATATTTCGTCAGCATCAGGCGTAGTTGGAGCATTGGCTCCTTCAGCAATAATTCTAGCCTTAATCTTTGGTGCATTATCAATCGTTATCTGATTTTCTAAAGCAGCTGGAATTAAAATATCGCAATCTAAATCAAAAATCTTAGATCCTTCAATACTATCACATTCCTTAAAGCCTACAATTGTCTTTTTTTTGATCGTATGCTCTAATAACTTGTTAATATCAAGTCCTTTTTTATTATATATACCGCCATTGACATCACTTACAGCAATTATTTTAAAACCTAAATCATAAAGTATCTTTGCACAGTTAGACCCTACATTTCCAAAACCCTGTATAATTACATCCAGATCAGTATTGTCAATATTTAGTACTTTCAGGACTGAAAGAATTGTATAAACACAACCCCTTGAGGTCGAATCTTCTCTGCCCTGAGAACCGCCTAGTGCTATTGGCTTACCGGTTACCACTCCTGGCACTATATATCCTCTATCTATACTGAAAGTATCCAGAATCCAAGCCATAACCTGAGCATTTGTTCCCATATCTGGAGCTGGTATATCTTTTTCAGGACCAATATTTGGGATTAATTCTGATGTATACCTTCTGGTAAGATTTTCCAGTTCCCTAATTGAAAGTTTTCCAGGATCAACTTTCACCCCGCCTTTAGCTCCGCCAAAAGGAATATTTACAAGTGAGCATTTCCAGGTCATTAGCATAGCTAAAGCTTTTATCTCGTCAATATCTACATCAGGGTGATATCGAATTCCACCTTTAGCAGGTCCCCTATTTGTATTATGCTGAACCCTGTAACCTTTAAATATATCTATATCTCCATTATCCATTTTAACTGTAACTGCCACTTCTATAGTTTTTCTAGGTTCACAAAGGTATTTTTTATATCCCGGTTTTATATTTAGAAGATCCATAGCTTTATATACCCTGGAAAGTAGCATTTTTAAAACATTGTTTTCTGATGCCATTTGTAAAATCCTTTCACTTATTATTCTTATATTTATTTCTTCGTTTAGTAAAAATCATAAATACTAAAAATCTATAAAAACTTTAATAATTATTTTATCGCACTTATCCCTGATTCAGAAGTTCTAATTCTAATAGCATCTTCTACCGGTATAACAAATATCTTTCCTGATCCGAATTTACCAGTTTGAGCCAACCTCACAATAGTTTTTGTGACTTCATCAATTATTTCCTCGTCTACAACTATTTCAAGCTTAATTTTTGGGAGAAATTTAACTTCTTTATTAGGAATCTCTCCTTCCTTAAATCCTCTCTGCATGCCAAATCCTTTAACTTCCGTAACACTTATGCCCTCAACACCTGCATCTATTAGAGCATCCTTTACTGCATCCAATTTAAAAGGCTGTATAAAGCACTCAATTTTTCGAAGCATGTAAATTCCTCCTTTTCATTGGTAATTTTTTTATATTTATAATATATAATAATCTTATTCCTTTTTAACCCATTATACCTTTTATATTGCTACTACATTAATAATCTATATAGCCTGTATAAAATAAAAAAAGAATCAGTATCCTTCTTTTAAAATTATATTTTATCCAAGGATTTATTTCAATATTGGCTGCTGATTTAATATATAAATTTAGTTACTATTCAGCCATAAGCTTAGGTCAATAATATTCTAACTTCCAGCAGAAATAAATTATACTTAAAAGCTGGACTCTCTTCAGGATATATGCTACTATATCAGCATGAACATAACAACAACAATTATTCAGGGGCGAAAGATAGCTCCCGAAGATATAGAATTAATAAAAAAGTTAATTAATGCAAACCAATCCTGGGGGCGTACCCGCCTCTCAAAAGAACTATGTATTCTGTGGGACCTTAAATCAGCCAATGGCAACTTAAAAGATATGGCCTGCC
>JADHVM010000078.1 GCA_016783985.1 Actinomycetota bacterium | reverse complement strand
TCCATCAGGGGTGGAAATAGGTTATATAAGAGGTGATATTGCAGAAAGTCTTGGGTTTAAAAAGAAAGTTTCTATAGTAACTGGCGGTCATGACCAGCAGTGTGCAGCCCTTGGTGTAGGAGCAGTATCAGGCGGGGTAGCTTGTGATGGTGTTGGTACAGTAGAATGTGTAACTACAGTACTGGATAAATTAATTATTAGTGATGCTATGTTCGAAAATGATTTTTCAACTCGGGCTCATGTTATTGATGGTCAGTATGCTAGCTTTGCATACAATTTAACTGCTGGAAGTATCTTAAAATGGTACAGGGACGTCTTGGGAAGTGAAGAAAAAATGGAAGCAGAGAAGAAGGGAATGAATATTTATGATTACTTTTTTTCAAATCTTACATTTGAGCCATCAGGCCTCTATGTTCTCCCATATTTTTCTGCTACTGGGACACCATATCATGACCCAGTTGCTAAAGGAACAATAATTGGGTTGAATCTGGCTACAGAAAAGGATGATATTTTTAAAGCATTGGTTGAGGGGCTTGTGTATGAAATTGCTTTTAATATTGAACTTGCGGAAAAATCTGGAATCAAGATAGGAGAGCTTCGATCTGTAGGGGGCGGGGCAAAATCAGATTACTGGCTGCAACTGAAGTCTTCTGTTATAAATAAAAATATAAAACGTATGAAAATAACTGAAGCTGGTTGTCTTGCTACCATGATGCTTGCAGGCAGCGGCATTGGGAAATTTACAGTTAATGAAGCTGTTTCAAGTTTTGTTAAAGTGGAAAAAGAATTTTATCCTGATGAAAGTATCAGGCAAAGGTATTTGGATGGTTTTGGAAAATATAAGAAAATATATAAACTGGTAAGTGAAATTTATAAAAACTAAGAAACTAAGATACATAAATTTAATTGCAACAAAAGAAAGGAATGCATAATGGGAAAAAAGAGCTTATTGGATTTTTATCAGATGAAAAAAGAAGGAACTAAAATTACATGGATAACTGCTTATGATTATCCAATTGCTAGTTTTGCAGAAACCAGCGGTATAGATATGATACTGGTTGGTGATTCACTTGGAATGGTTGTCTATGGCTACGATGGTACTGTTTCGGTTACAATGGATGAATGTATAATACATTGCAAGGCTGTTAGAAGAGGAGCCCCAAATGTCTTTGTGGTTGGAGATATGCCTTTTGGAAGCTATCATGTCTCAGATTCAGACGCAGTTGCAAATGCTGTAAGATTTGTTAAAGAAGCAAATGTTGATGCTATAAAACTTGAGGGCGGAGTCAGAGTAGCTTCAAAAATAAAGGCGATTGCTGATGCTGGCATTGTAGTGATCGGACATATAGGCCTAACACCTCAGTCAACAGGGGTGCTTGGGGGTTATAAAGCACAGGGTAGAACAGCAGATTCAGCTGAGGCAGTTATAGAGGATGCACTGGCTGTACAGGAAAATGGTGCAAAGATACTGCTTGTCGAGTCTATCCCGGCAGAGCTTGCTAAAGCTTTAACAAAAATAGTAACAATACCTGTTTTAGGAATAGGCGCTGGTGCGGATATAGATGGACAGGTACTTGTATGTGGAGATGTATTGGGATATTTTGAAGCCTTTACACCAAAGTTTGTGAAAAAATATGCTAATGTAGCAAAAATTATAAAGGATGCTATAAAGGAATATATTGAAGATATCAGGACAGGTAAATTTCCTGCTGCTGAACAGACTTATTCAGTTGTCCCTGAAGAGAAAGAAAAATTTTGCAAGATGCTGGAAAAATATACCAGGTAATACATTAATTAGTAACATGCTTGATTAAAGCAGGCTAATTTATGGTTGATTTGATTTTAAAAAATTTAATTTAAGCAGATCAGTCTTCAAATTGATAATTTTAATATGAATAATTTTAAAACGGACAGCACTAATAAAAGAGTATCGGATTTTTTACAAAAATATAATATTAATTGTGAGAATATAGACATGCAAAAGTATGTTGATTTATTTTTAGTAGAAATGAAAAAAGGCTTGGAAGGACAGGGTAGCTCTCTTAGGATGTTTCCTTCCTTCATTACGCCCAGTGAAGAAATACCACTAAATAAACCTGTAATTGTGATTGATGCAGGGGGGACAAATTTAAGAACAGCAATTGTAATATTTGAAAAGGGTAATGTACCTGTAATAAAAGAATACAGGCAGCATATTATGCCTGGTTCCAAGGAGGAAGTAAGCAGAGAAGATTTCTTTAAAGTTATTACAAATAATATAAAAGATTTTTTAGACAAGAGCGAAAACATTGGGTTTGTCTTTTCTTATCAAATGAAAATGTATCCTGATATCGATGGGAGACTGTTTCGTTTTACAAAGGAAATTAAAGCTAAAGAAATTGAGGGCGAGCTTATTGGAAAAAATCTATTACTGGCCATTAAAAAACTGGGATTAAATTATGATAAAAAAGTAGTGCTGCTTAATGATACTGTGGCTTCACTTCTGGCAGGAGTATTAGTTTCTGCAAACAGGAAGTTTGAAAGTTATATAGGTTTGATTTTTGGAACAGGTTTAAATGCATGTTATTTAGAAAAAAATAAAAATATTAAAATAGATATGGTTAAAAATTTAAATCAGGAAGATTATCAGGTTATAAATATTGAAGCAGGCAGTTTTTCGAAAGGACCCAATGGTGAAATAGATTTTAGTTTTAATAGTAAAACTATAAATCCTGAGATAGGCAGGTATGAAAAAATGGCATCAGGCGCTTATCTTGGGAGGCTATCTGCAGAGGTTTTAAGGTTTGGAGCAAAGGATGGTATTTTTTCTGGAAGGTTTTCTAAAAAAATTAACAGCTCTTTTAGTCTGGAGACTGAAGATATTAATGATTTTCTTCATTACCCGCCTGGCAGTGGAAGTAAAATTAACAAACTGGCAGAGCATATGAATAATAAAGATCTGGTAAGTTTGTATTATATATTTGATGGTCTGGTTGAAAGGTCTGCATTGCTGGCAGCAATAGTTTTATCTGCCGCAATTATAAAGTCTGGGAAAGGCAAAAACCCTTTAAGTCCAGTATGCATAAATGCTGAAGGAAGCACTTTCTATAATTTAAAAAATTTCAAATTCAGAGTTAAATTATATTTAAAGAAAATACTGGAGCAAAGGGGTAATTATTTTTATGAGATTAATAGAGTTGGTAATGCAGTACTACTGGGCGGTGCAGTTGCAGGCCTGAGCTGTCTTTAATTTAATCTGTTCATTTTCCCCTAATTTATCAATATCTTGATAATGATAAATGATGTCTATAATTTTTCTCCTATCTTTTAATAGATTGTATAAATAATCTATGTATTTTATGTATAAGTAGTCAATTGTCGTGCTTCTAAATCAATTATGAAAAGTAATCTTTAAAAAAATAAAAAATTTATTCCGCTACTAATACTTCGGGCGTAAGCCCGAAGATGGAGGCGCTCCGCTGTCTTTGATATAATAAGCTCTATGAAATATAGAAAGCAGAGCCATGCGGTATATTATACAAGATATCACATAGTGATATCGACCAAATACCGAAGAAAGGTATTAAAAAAGGGTATGGGAAAATACTTAAAACGGAAAGTGCTTCAGATAAGTAAATTTCATCCCGAGATTGAAATAATTAAAGTTAATACTGATATAGATCATATGCATATTATGGTATCAATACCGCCAAAGATGTCGGTAAGCAGTGTGGTAAGACTTATAAAAACAAATACTGGAAAAGCAATGAGGAAGCACTTTCCGTTTTTAGATAAAGTGTATTGGGGAGTAAAAGGTATTTGGTCAATAGGCTATTTTGTATCAACGGTTGGAATCAGTGAAGAGGTTATACAAAAATATATCGAGTTGCAGGGCAGGGAAGACAGCGGACAAGCGCAGCTTGAATTGTGAAAAAATACTACGGGCGTGAGCCCGTAGATGCTTTATTTTTATTTATTTACACATTTAGGAATATATGTTATTATAACTAAACACATAAGCTCAGTAGCTTTAATAACTATCTATTTAAAAAGAGATTATATCTAGAAATAGATATTGTATTTAGTAAAGTGATAAAAGGTAAAAAGAAGTATGAATAGATTATCTTTAATTATAAGACAAAAAGTATTTGGGATTATTTTTATTGTTGCGGCTCTCCTTGGAGGAGTATTAATATACTGGTATATAAGTAATCTAAAGTCTGACAGTCCAGACAGTTTTGAATATCAGGAGATATATATTGCCAGGTTTGATATTGAAAGCGGGGAGGAAATATCTGAAGATTTTTTAGAGAAACAAAAGATTCCGGAAAATATTTTTAGCAAGAAATTTATATTAGATAAAAATCAAATTTTAGGAAAGAAAGTTATTGAGAATATAGCAGAAGGTGAAATAATCTCTAAGGATAAAATTGAAGGGCAAGAGTTAATTGAAAATACATATTTAAGTTTTTCAACATATATTCCCAGGGATTTACGGGCAGTTAGTATTCCATTAAATTTCTATGGTGACAGATCACTTATAAAAGTTGGTGATAGAGTGGATATAATTTCTACATACTATGACCAAACGGGGAGTGAGCTTATATCAAATACCGTCCTCTGTGGGAAAGAAATAATCCTTCTGGAATATAACTACAGTGAAGATGGGTACCCGGGGGAAAATAATAGCAGCGGGGATTTTTTATTGGGAACAATGCTTGAAGATGATTACAGCAGTTCCAGTTACATGGGTTTTTTAATATTAACTTTTTATTTAAAATCCGAAGAAGCAGAAGAAGTATTTTTAGCTTTAGAAAGAGGAATGCTTAATTTGTCCATATGTTCCCAGAGTAAAACAATTGGATACTGAAAGTCAGAGGAGAATCATTGTCAAAATTAAATAAATGTGAATCAAAAACACTGCTGTTTTCTGGCAGCAAAGGTGGATGTGGAAGCAGTTTTATATCCTATTGTATTTCAACCTATTTAGCAAAAAGTATCAGTAAGAACATAGTTCTCCTGGATTTAAATATTGGAAAGAAGGATAGCAGGATTATTTTTGATATATCTGGGGATAATTTAAGAGACTTTGGAGATATTGAAGACGTAATTTGTAAAATGGATGCATCTATCTTAAAAAGACTTGTTGTAAATTTTGATAATAGTTTAAATGTAATATTGCCTCCTCTTAAACTTGAAAAAAATAAGATTTTTTATAACAGCAACCTGGAAACATTTCTGGATGTTTTAAAAAATTACTTTGATATCATATGTATTGATTTTCCATGTTATTTATTTAACCTGAAAAAATTAGACTTTTTAAAAGATATTGATAAGTTTATTATTATTTCTCAACCTGACATTATATCTGTAAGTAATTTAGATATTTTACTCGATAGTATTTCCGGGATGGATTATTCTTATA
>JADHVM010000077.1 GCA_016783985.1 Actinomycetota bacterium | reverse complement strand
TTTTTAACACCTTACTACATTAAATTAATCGATTTTTTAAAGCAATACAAAATTAAAAATATAATTGTTGACTGCGATGGCTTAGTTGAGGAGTTAATACCTTTGTGGCTTGAAGCTGGGGTTACGGGAATTTTTCCAATGGAAGCTGTGAATGATTTGGTTAAAATAAGAAAGATGTACCCAAAATTGCAAATGTTAGGAGGAGTAGATAAAAAAATATTAATAGATGGAGCCGGTAAAGATATTGATGATGAACTTGAAAAGGTATCAATTCTTATGAAAAAAGGTGGATATATTCCTCATATAGATCATTCAATACCGTTAGATGCTAAGTGGAATAGACTTAAAGAATATAGAAGAAAACTAAATAATATCATAGATAGCAATGATTTTAACTATTAACTGATATGAACCCCAAAATTTGGACACCAAGTTAACTAGTCAGAATCAGCTGATGGGACTCATTTCCTTTCATTTTTTCATTATTAATATTTTCAAATTCTTCCGGGGGTATATACCCCAGGGAAGAATGCAATCTTTTCCTATTGTAGACTTCTTCAATAAAATAGGGAATTCTTTCAAGCACTTCTGTATATGTCTCATATTCAAACATATAGACTTCTTCAACTTTTAAGGTCCTGAAAAAAGACTCGATCTTGGCATTGTCGTAAGGATTGGCCTTACCTGACATGGATATAGCTATGCCATGCTCTTTTAGGACTTCTATATAATCATAAGAACAATACTGGATTCCCTGGTCGGAATGGTGGATTAGGTTTCCTGCATCTCTCTTTGATATGGCATCAATTAGTGCTGCCATGGCTAAATCTGCAGACAGGGTTCTACCCAGTCCGTACCCCACAACTTTTCGGCTAAATCCGTCAATAAGTGCTGCCAGGTACACAAATGATGTGGCAATTCTGATGTATGTTATATCTGCATGCCATACCTGATCGATCCTATAGGGCACAAGGTCCTCTATGAGGTTAGGATACTTCTTTAAGCTGTGAGAGGAGTCTGTAGTGGCCTTAAAGGCCTTTCTGGCCCTGCACAGTAGGTTTTTATCCCTCATAAGTCTTAGAACCCTCTTGTGATTTACTTGGATTTTCTGGCGGTGAAGTGCTGCTGTCATCCTCCTGTAGCCATAAGAGGGAAAGTCCAGGGCAATCTCCTCTATTCTATCAGCAATGTCCATATCTGAAGGTTTATCCCTTTTGGGTTTGTAGTAGTAAGTTGACCTTTTAATTTCCACTATCTCACACCCCCTTTTGACTGTTCCCAGTCTCTTGAGGTTACTATGGATAAATCGTCTTTTTTTTCCTTGGTATTAAGATCCCTGGCCCTTTTTAGCATCTCGTTTTCCAGGGTTACCTTACCGAGCAGTCTTTCAAGCTCCCTTACCCTTAGCTCAAGCTTTGCCATATCATGCGAACTTACATTTTCAAAGAACTTACCGGTCTTATAGTCTTTTTTCCACCTATTTATCAGTACTGGTGATACCTTATATTCTCTTGCCATCTCTGCCTGGGTAGCTGAACCCGATACTATTGACTCTACTACCTGTTTCTTAAAATCATTACTAAAGCTTCTTCTTGCTCTCATCTGATGAGACCTCCTATCTCTTGACTTTCCTGTCTCATCAGCTATTCTATCTTTTAGTTAATACTGTGTCTAGCTGTAGGGGTTCACCCCAAACTATAAAAATATATAAAAAATAGTCCATTTTTAATCTTTGATAAATGGCCTGTCATTTACGAATCTTTGTAATTAAGTAAAAACTTTGGTAAGATAAAAATAGGATTTGTTTAAATAAATAACTCCATAGTTGTTTTTGAGACATAATCAATAAATTAATTTAATATTTAATAATTGGAGATGGTAAAAAGTGAGCGGATTGGCCGGAGTAGTTAGTTTAGAAGATAAGAGTGACAATAAAAGAAAAATTAAAATATTACTTGATAAAATTTCTCATCGTGGCGATAAGAGAGATATCTTTAATATTTGTGGTAATTTTATTGGAATGAATTCAAATAATAGTATTAAAAATACAAAAGATGAAGATACATGTCTTTTGGATGGGAGAATATATAATATTGACAATCTTTTAGAGAAATATGGTATTCAAAAGGGATTACTGCTCTCCACAGATGCACAAAAAATTTATTTTCTTTTTAACAAGATTGGCAAAAATATATTTAGAGAGCTTAAGGGTTCATTTGCACTGGTAATTTCAGATAAAGAAGGAGATATTTATTTAGCAAGAGATGTTATGGGAATAAAACCTTTGTATTATTCAAAAAATAAAGATACTTTGATATTTGCATCTGAATTAAAATCAATAATTGAATTTGGTAAAAATATAAAAGAATTTCCAACTGGTTCATATATGAAAAATTTTAAATCCCCGCGGAGAATTAAAAAAATTGATTCTGATTGCTATCCTATGTTAGATAATTCAGGAACTTTAGAGTTAGAAGATAGATTAGAAGACTATCTTTTAAAAGCTGTCGACAGAAGAATTTCTGACAGTAACTTAACTTTTGGGGTTTGGTTAAGTGGGGGATTAGATTCCAGTATAGTAGCAGCATTGCTAAAAGAATTTAAGGATAAAGTATATACTTTTTCTGTTGGATTTGAAGACTCTCCAGACTTAAATTCAGCAAGAGAAGTTTCAAATTATCTTGGAACAGAACATATGGAATATAAATTAGATACAGACGAGCTATTTTCTAGTATTCCAAAGGTAATATATTGCCTTGAATCTTTTGATGCTCCTCTGGTTAGAAGTTCTCTTGGTAATATTGTTGCTTCTAAAATATCATCTTCTGTAGATGTAGTTTTTTCTGGTGAGGGGGGAGACGAGCTTTTTGCGGGATATAATTATTTTCTGGAATATGATTCTTCAAAAACTATTCAGAAAGAACTGGTAAATTCTATAAATAGTTTACACAATACTGCTCTTCAAAGAGTAGACAGGTCAGCTAATGCTTACAATGTCAATGCAAAACTTCCGCTGCTTGATGATAATCTTTTAAATTTTGTTTTGAGGATACCTCCTAAGAGAAAGGTAAAAAAAGATAAGAAAATCAGTAAATATATATTAAGAAAAGTTGGCTCAAGGTTTCTTCCTAATTCCATCGCCTGGAGAGAAAAGGAAAAATTCTGGGAAGGTGCCGGTATAGTTGATACCCTGGGGAAAAAAATTGATGATATGATCACAGATGAGGAATTTGAAAAAGGTAGAAAATTGCCGGGTAATATTAGATTAAGAAATAAAGAAGAAGTTTATTACTACAGGATATTTAAAGATTATTATGAAGGTATTGATATTAATAATATACTTTCCTTAACACAGGATTTTAATTAGGTTCATTTTTTAACTGCTTAATCTAGAAATTTTATTTTCAGATAAATATCTTAAAAACTTTAATCGATATAAATATATAGTATATTCCTATTTCAGATAGGCCCTAATAATAGGGATTTATAGAAATGAAGTATATTGATTTGACTTATAATATTAGTCCAGTGTGTTAAAATAACTCGTTTGGCACTGCTGAAGGGCAAGTAGTAGCATCAAAGCAAAATGCCTCTTGACATGAGAAATCATCAATGCCATATTAAATGAAATCGATTGAACAGTATCTTTAAAATTACCATTTAAAGAATTTTTAAGAAATAAAATAATTAGTAAGAAAAAATAAAAGAATTTTTTTATTTATTATGTGCAAACGATTGAACAAAAGGATGTGCTATGAATAACTTTCCAAAAATACCTGATAGTGAATTCAAATCAAGGATGCAAAAGTTTAAAGAAAAAATGGAAAAAGAGAAAATAGATCTTGTAGTAGTATTTTCAAACCTACTGGACCCTTCAGCAGTAAGGTACTTTTCAGATGTTTCTCCAATAAATGAAAGTGCAGCACTGGCTATACCATTTGAAGGCGAGGCTGTAATGTGCTCGGGGCAAGCATGCCATGAATGGTCCAAAAATAAGTCAAAAATAAAAGATGTAAGGATATTTCCTGAAGTAGGAGAAGTATCAGGTGTTGAATACAATATAGAAGGACAGCTTGATTTTGAAGGTCTATTTGAAGAGCTTAAGGGTAAAAGTAATATAAAAAAGATTGGAGTAGTGGGAGATCTTATATTTCCTTATGAAATATATAAAAAGATAGAGAAGGTTTTTCCTAATGCAGAAAGGGTAAGTGCCGAGGCTCTTATGTATGAGCTTAGAATGAGTAAGTCAGAAGACGAGATTGCATGTATAAAGAAAGCAGCAGAAATAATAACTGGTACTTTTGAATATGCAATACCCAGGATAAAACCAGGGGTAACAGAACTTGATATCCAGGCTGATATAGAAAGTCAGATGCTGAGGTTAGGTGCTGAAGGCTATGTCTTATCTTTTAGTCCAATGGTTCCATCAGGCCCAGAGAATTCTAATCTGTGTATGTGTAGAAATACTCTTAGAAAAGTAAAGGAAAGTGAAATAATAAATCCTTCAGCAGGGACATTATATGAAGGATATAATGCAATAATATGCACACCCGTAGTTTTGGGTAAAATACCAGATGAAATTAAAGAGGCAGTAAAAATTGCTAACGAGGTAAAAAACATTGTAGCAGATTCTATGAAGCCAGGCGCAACATCCAGACAACTGTTTGAAATTTACAATAAATTTTTAACAAAATATGGATACAGTAAATACAGTCCTTATGGATCAGTTCATTCAAGTGGTATGCTTGAGTGTGAAAGCCCATTTTTCTCTGCTGACAAGGATGTTTTTATGATTGAAAATATGTCAGTTTGCATAGATGCTTACTTTAAAGATCTTCCCTGGGGAGCATTCAGAATTGAAGACACATATATTATTAGAAGAGATGGAGCTGAACTTGTAACTAAATTTAATCAAAAATATATACCTGAGTTAATTAAGTGAGGTTTAAATGGGAGGAAAAGGTAACTTAAATCATGGTTCTAAGAATTGGTATGTTGCTGATGGCTGGATACCATCAAAACACGAGACTATCTTGTAAAAACTGTGCACTTTTAACTTTTATAATTTTTATAACATGCTTTGAATAAATAAGTTATTATAATGATTTTAATGACTGCTTTTTATTATAAATTGAATAAATTTATAACTTATAGTAATATTTCTTTTATTATCTATTTTCTTTTTGAACAGAGAATAATTTTTCAAATTGGTCACATAGAATACAGTTTTTAGTCATTTTTGTAAGAATAACCTAAGTAATGAAGGGTTATACAATCAACAGATAAGAAAATATCATGGAAACAAATATTGAAGAAATAAAAAAGAAAATTCTCCCAATTCTAAAGGATTATAGAGTTAAAAAAATCGGGTTATTTGGTTCATATGCTCGAGGGGAGATAAAAGAAAATAGTGACATTGATATTTTAATTGAAATTGAG
>JADHVM010000076.1 GCA_016783985.1 Actinomycetota bacterium | reverse complement strand
TAAATTAACTTAAACACAAATAATTTTTTACTTTTTTTAATACTTTTGTATTCCGTTTTAGAAAATGGCATTATAAAAGAGGATGGCCTATTAAAAATGCCATCCTCTTTTATTTTTCTCACTATTACTCTGTGGGAATAACTAACTCTTGACCGGGTCTAATAAGTCTCGGGTTGGATAATTCATTAAGTGCAGCAATCTTTTCTACAGTTGTACCAAATTTCTGAGCAATTTCCCATACAGAATCTCCCACTTCAACCACATAGATTTTTCCGCTTTTTGCTTCCGATAACCAATTTCGTTTTACTGGTGAAATAACGCCTGCCTTTTCTACTGCTTCCATCATAGCATCCCTTATAGGAATAAAAGTATTCAATCCATCCAAGGCATTCTTAAAGTTATAATTATCCCCACCGGTAAACATGAAGTCATTGGTTACCACAGTGTAATACTTATCCATCTCAATGGGTGTGCCATCTTCTAAAACCATACTGGTAATCCTGTTACCAGCTTCTGCCTCTTTATTATAAGTTACCATTACACCGGATATCTGAACCCAGCCAATGTCATCATTCATTATACCGTGTTCAATATTAGCCTTTACATCTGCACCGGATAACTTCATAGTGTATAGGGTATTATCAAAAGGCATCACTTCATATAGTATCCCTGCAGTAATTTCTCCTGCCGGAACAGGAACTCTGAGTCCTCCGCCATTGGTCATAGCAATCTGAACTCCAACTTTTTTTCTCATTACCTCACAGGACCATTCACCTAATAAAGATGGTCCGGCATATCTGTCATGGTCTAGTTCTACTGTAGTTTTACCTAATACCTTTACTAAAACAGGGCCTAATTCTTCTTCGTATTTCGTATAGATTGCCAGGGTGTTAACATCATCTTTAAGAGTATCAGGTCGGTTATAGAGATGATCTAATAATGGCTCTGCACTAACTAACTTATTATTCTCATCAAAAATAAAAGTCATTTTCGCAATTGTCCGGCCGTTATAGTAAGCTTGTACCAGGGGTTTACCATCTACCAAGCCACTAACACTTTGATGGGTATGGCCGGATATTACTGCATCTACGCCATCTACCTGAAATAAATCTGCAGCTTCACCGGTAATCTTCCCCTCTTTATCCTGGAATGAACCAAGATGAGTTAAAGCGATAACAATATCCGCTCCTGCAGCTTTTATTTTTGGCACCCAGTTAACTAGAGTTGCTACCGGGTCCTTGAAATCATAATTCTCTACATTTGCTTTAAGTGCCTTGTAGGCAGTTTCCGGAGTAGCCAAACCTACAAATCCTACTTTAACCCCAGCTTTATCGAGAATTACATAAGGTTTTGCCCACCCCACTGGTTCGTTGGTCCGTTTATCATATATATTAGTACAAACAAATGTTAATCCACCATCTTCTGCCCACTGAGTAATTCTATCAATTCCCCAGTCAAATTCGTGGTTGCCGACTGCGGATAGTTCTATGCCTATCTCTTTAAAAACAGCAGAAACTGGCTCACCGTACAAAAGATTGGACATTGCACTCCCTTGATAGCTATCTCCTGCTGTTACTATAATTGTACCTTCGGGATTCTTTGCTTTCTCAACCTTTAAAGCATCGGCAAGTTTCGCTGCTCCGACATTTTTCCCGGCAGGAGCAAGGGCTCCGTGATAGTCATTAATTGATAATACAACAATTTCTTTTTGTGCGGCAAAAATAAAACATACTGAACTTAGAACTAAAAAGAAAGTTAACAGGGAAATTAATAGTCCTTTGGTTATTTTAAATCTCAACATATTTGTATAAATCCTCCTTAAATATTTTTTAATTAATTTTCCAACTAATCAAATCCTCGCTAAACCTAAATCTTTAATAATTATGCTAAATTAATCACCTCCCTCTTCTCATCTAAGGGTTAAACTCGCAGACATTGTATTTTTTCTGGTACTTAAATAATAACTATAAATATTTTTAATATGTACGAGGAAAAAATCCTGCTTAAGTTTTAAAAATTAATCTCTTTTCTATTTTCTACATTTACCTTAAATAATCCTTCTTTTTTGTAAAAATTCTTTGAAATAAATTTAATTATTTCTGACTTACCAATATTTTATCTATAGTTTATTCTATTACAATTACAATTTGATGGGATAATAAATTTTATAACTTATAACAATCTACTATCTCACCAAAATAAAAAGTATGATAGTCATTATCGGCATAAACATCTTCCTTATATTCTTTACACAGAAAATCAGCATTTATTTTGCTTTTATAAACAATTTTACATTCATAATGAAATCCTGACAGGTTAATAATTGGAGTGTCTATTTTTTGTGCTGGAATAATAGTTAAATTGCATTCTTTGAATTTATCAAAATCTCGACCGGATTTAGTACCACAAAAGTCTAAAGCTTCTCCTAAATCATCTCCAGGAATACTAACCGTAAAACTGGAGGCCTTTTCGATAATGCAATGAGTAAAACGGCTCTTCCTAACCATAACTGTCATTATCGGTTTTCCCCACATATATCCAATAGAAGCCCAACCTATAGTCATAACATTTATTTTTACATCATCTTTGGACTTAGTTACCAGGAATGCCCCTTTAGATTTTATCTGTTGTATAACTTTTTCGGTAATAGATAAATAATTAACATTTTTCATTTTAATTTGCCTCCTCAAAAACAGGATAATAATATTGTCTTATTTTCCCTATTCAACTTCCTTTAATTTCTCTACCATCTTCACAAAATCATCTATCCATTCTGCGTTAAAATTTATGCCTTTAGGGGTCGGAATGTACTCATCTCCGTCTTTTACTTTTACATATTGCCTTAAATCAACTCTCTCTACTCCCCGAAACTCACCGATAGATAAAACTAATCTTTTATTATCGGTAACATCTAATTTCTCAATCTGTTTCATTTAATATTTCTCCTTTCTTCTGTTTTGTATAATATATTATTTATTATATCTTTATACCGCATCTCGCATCATATTTCTTTCGCCGAAATCTTCTAAATTAATTATTTTGACTCTACTTCCTGAGTATAACTTTTTGATTTTCTCTAACTTCTGCTTAAAGTCAGGAGTGATAACTATTTCTATTTGGCTAATATTTTCTGCATAATTAATTAGATTTTGATGGGGAGGATCGGGAATAATAATATAACACTTTACTATTTTATTTTTTCCTATGTACTCTTTCAGACTTCTAAGACAAACCATGCCTAACTTCTGGGTAAAGGATACAATTATTTTTTCTTCTTTATCGTTCTGCTTTTTTTTAAAAAACATGGTTATCTCCTTATTTAATTAAAAACTTAAAAATCTACCAATCCGCCAATTGACCAATTAAATTAGTTATTAGTATATCGTATTGCGTATCGGGGATAGCGTGAAGATTTATCCCCCTCACCCTCTCCCTCCAAGGGGAGAGGGAATAAAGACGAGGTAATTTCTTCATCAAGGGGTCGGATTTATTCGACCCGAAACGGGTTCGATGAATCGAACCCTCCTGAACACTATCCGCTCTTTCTTTTCACGCAATACGCGATACTCGATACGAGTTTACTCAACCGACTCTTTTAACAGATCAAAAAAGCCATTTAAATAACCCAAACCCAATAGTATATTTTTTTTCATCAAATCGCTTAATTTCTGACTTTCTTTCGAACTTGCTACCCTGATTATTTCTTGTTCTTCAAGTATAAGTAACTCTCGGTCATTATCTAATACAGAAAATAACTTCATAGTCTCTCGATAAGAAAGGGTAAAATCTTTCCTGGCTTCCTTGCTTAGTTTAATGGCACCATCCGCAACATTATCCATCTTAACAGTTTTCACCTCGGGAAGCAGATTATAAAATTCATCTTTCCTATGTTTGAAAAGATATCCATTAAAATCTTCATATCCGTAATGAGCATTAGTAACCAGCACAGTAAGCTTTTTCACATTAAAAAATTTTTTAAAGAGGACATCCAAAGGAGCTGGATAAGTATGATAGGGTTGGGATACATCTTCTAAATAATGAATTGCTCGAGCAGCAAATCTAAATCCCCAATAATTATCATCTTTCCCGAAGGCAATCTTAGACATTTCAAAGAAATGATTGGCTCTTTTGGGGGCATCTCCGGCTTTCAGCAAACCTCCAAACACAGAAAAATACATATGGCGATACCCCTGACTTCCCCCGGTTAAAGCTTGTAATTTATTTAATTCTAAATTAGTATCTAAATCCCAATCCGGTTCGTCCGAATAATTTATGAGAATATCTGAAGCCTTTACTTTTTCTCCAATCTCCCCTTTTACATATTTTACTACAAACTCCGGATTATATTCATCCTGGTCTATATCTGTATAAGTATAAGGAGTTACTTCGATTTCGGGGAAATTGTTTATCCAATCATTGCTCTTTAAGGCCAGCTCGGTATAAAAAAAATGACTATTCCAGGAAAAAACATTTACAGAACTTAAGATTAATACGGAAAAAATTAATAGAATAAAAATTGATATTTTCTTTTTAAGCTTCATAAATACTTCATTACCTCCTGATTTTTGTTTTGGATTTCCATTGCTTACTTTCGCAAAACCTACCCTTGCAAAGTAGAGGCACAAGCTTCGCGAGAAAGACAGAAAAAGTAATTATTTCTTTTTTATTTTTCAAAAGGGAATTTATGTTGGGTCAATCCAAGTTCTTCTTTTAAAGCAATAATCTGCTGTTGAAGATTCTTATCTATTTGCACACCTTTATCTTTTCTCTCCAACCAGGCCAGATATTCTTTTTCGCCGGCGGTGTAAATTCTCTCCGCTTCAGGAGACTTTTTAGAAGAACGAAGAGACCGAAGAATATCTCCACTTATCTTTTTAAATAATTCAAGATCTATAAAGGAAGATATGTTAATGGCTATAAAAAAATGTCCCAGATTAATGGGTACGGGTTTACCTTCTTCCATTCCCGATAACATTTTAAGATACTTCCCGTTTTGCAGGGCAGCAGAAAGGATTTCTACTACAGCAGCATATCCATAACCTTTATATCCGGCAGTTTCTTCTCCGATACCGCCCAAGGGAGCAAGAGCAGCTTTTCCGGTTTTTAAGTCCTGTAAAATTTGATGAGTATCTGTCCGCGCTTTCCCATCTTGCCCGATTACCCATCCCGAAGGGATTTCTTTTTCTGCCCGGTCATAAAATTCTATCTTCCCTCGTTGAGTAATAGAGGTAGCACAGTCAAGAACAAAGGGAAATTCTTCGTCAGAGGGCATTCCAAAAGTCAAAGGGTTAGTTCCCAACATATTTTCTATCCCAAAAGTAGGAGCAATGGAAGGACGGGCATTAGTACCGGTAATTCCAATCATTCCTTCTTTGATAGCCATTAAAACATAATATCCGGCAATTCCATAATGGGTTGAATTTCTTACTGCTACCAGTCCCAATCCCATCTTTTTAGCTTTTTCAATGGCCAGAGTCATAGACTTTTTG
>JADHVM010000075.1 GCA_016783985.1 Actinomycetota bacterium | reverse complement strand
TTCTTCTGGATCTTCAAATATACGCAGCCAAATTCTCTGAAGACATGGAGGTTCATGATGCTTGGCATCAATTTCTGGAGCCCAGGTGATTGATTGGGCTCTTCTTGTATGAAAACAACTAGCAAGATTATCAACTGCTACAGCAATCTGGTCTAAATTTCCTTCCCTAACTTTATAATTAAAGAGCCTGTCGTGGTAGCTATAAGACCATCCATGACTGCCAATCCAATTATCATGTATTCCAAGGACAACCTCCTGGCGATAGACTTCCAACTCATCAAGCCCGGTTGGAAGAGCTCTGTGAATTCTGGGCTCTAAAAAAGGCATGTGAATAATCATTATCATAGTAGCATCCCTGCTGGGTGGATCTTTTGGCCTGTCATATTGTGTTTTTATAGCGACACCATTTTGCCATACTTCCAGTAAGGATTTTTCCCAGACTTCAGGCAAGGTCTTGCCTTCAACCTTTAGGACTGTAATATTACCCCGTGAGAAAGTAGCATTTGGATTTTCTTTTTCATTTATCATTTTACCAACCTCTTTATTGTTTTTGTCTATTTAATTTGACAAAGAAGACTTCTTTAAAGATGTTTTGCCTATAGTAGTCTATTTTAAGGAATTTATTCTAAAATCTCAATAAACTTCTCTACTAAATCAGGATCAAACTGTGTCCCAGAACACCTTTTAAGCTCCTTTATTGCTTTATCTTTAGTTATTGCTTTACTATATATTCTATCATGAGTCATAACATCATATACATCAGCAATTGCAAGTATGCGGGAAATCATTGGAATGTTTTCTCCTGTAAGTCCATGAGGATAACCAGTTCCATCCCACCACTCATGATGGTACAGGATACCATCAGCTATTTTTAATAGCTGGGGAGAAGACTGTGCAATTTTATATCCTATCTCAGGATGTCTTTTCATAATTTCCCATTCTTTTTTTGTTAGTTTTTCTGGCTTTGTTAAAATACTGTCTTCTATCCCAATTTTACCCATATCATGCAGAGTGGAAAGAAGTGCAAGTTCATCAAGTTCGTTTGGTGCCAGCCTGGCTACCCTGCCAAGCTTTAATGTAAGTTCCTTTAGTCTCTTTCCATGTTCTTCTGTCTCATGGCTTCTTTCCCAGAGTGTTGCCTCAAGTGATGATATTATTGAGCTCTGGATACTTTTGCTTTCTGTTAATTTGCGCTGATACATCCTGTCTTCAGCTTCTTTTATTATATCCTGGATATTTTGAGCTTTTCTTGTTTTGGTTGAAACTCCAATAGATAAACTGATAGGTACCTTTTGGTCTGTTGTCCTCTCGCAGGCTTCTCTTACCCTATCTATAAGCTTTATTGCATCTTCTTCAGTAGTTTTTGGAAGAAGTATTAAAAATTCATCTCCGCCCCACCTTGCTATTATATCTTCTTTACGGGAGCATTTTTTTAGTATTTTAGCTATTCTTACAAGAAGCTTGTCTCCATTTCTGTAACCAAATGCATCATTTACAAGCTTTAGGGCATTTAAATCTCCCATAGTGATGCTTAATGGGAGCTGTCTTTCTGTGTTAAGTCTTGCTATCTCTTCTTCAATATAGGACCTGTTATACAAGTCTGTTAGATTATCATGAAAGCTCAAATATTTCACTTTATCTTGGGCTTTTTCCAAATCATGAAGCATACTATTTATATCAGTAGCCAGATTGTGAATTTCATCTTCCCCGTTAATAATTATCCGACTAGATATATCTTTTTCTTTTCCAATACTCTTAACATCATTTCCTATTTTTAATAATCTTTTTAAAAACAGTCTATTTAATAATATCAATGTTAGAACACCTAAAAACAAACATACTATAAAAATTATAGATGTATAAGTTATAAAAGTGGTGACACTTTGTCTATAAATATCTCTAGGCAAATTAATTTCCAATAATAGAGCTGGGTTGCCAAAAATATCTTCAACTATTGCATAACCAGCAATATTTTTTCTATCTAATGCTGCAATATAAAAAGAGTTTTCCTTAGTTATCTTTGATAATACATTACCCAACTCATTAAATTCATCCAAATGGTCTAACCTAAAAACGTTAATAGTTAATTCAGTTCTTTCAGCTAAACTACTAATTACTGATTCATCTAAATATCTGCCAAAAATTAATGTCCCTCTTATAGGACCCTCGTTATTACTTGTTAGAATTGGTTCTGAGGCCACCAATATTGGGTTTTCAGCCAGTAAAATAACCCCAGTAATACTACTTTCAGTTTCACTATGATTAACAAGAATACCATTAGTAGATATAAACTCATATATATCTTCAGGAACTAATATTTCTTCTTCATTCTCAAGATCAAAAGCCTTCTCATGAATAATATCTCCTGATGAGTTTACAAACATCATTAAATTAAGACTTAGACTAGTAAAAGTACCATCAACTAAATTAGAATCTATATAGTCTTTATCCCTATTATTAATAAATTCATAGGTGTCATTCCATGCAGACCAATCTTCATTTAAATAAGATAGTTCATATATATCATTAGATAATGTGTTAATAACCCTATTAATATTTTTACTAACAGTTTGCTTCTCTATTTCTAAAAACTCTCTTTGTATCACTAAATAAGAAATTGCAAAAGTAACTATTATTGTTCCAATAAAAAATATACTTAGGATAATTATTATCTTTTTATTAATAGTCATAATTTTAAATTCTAAAACATTTCAAATATATATAATTAATATAATTATTTTTATATAATATCAGATTAATTTACCAGTGCATAAGCCTTTTGTTTCTCTATGAGAGCTACAAACTTTTTAACCAATCTTGGATCAAACTGTGACCCAGAACACCTTTTAAGTTCCTTAATAGCTTCTTTTTTAGTAACTGCTTTTTTATATATCCTATCTCAGGATGTCTTTTCATAATTTCCCATTCTTTTTTTGTTAGTTTTTCTGGCTTTGTTAAAATACTGTCTTTTATCCCTATCTTACCCATATCATGCAGAGTAGATAGAAGTACCAGTTCGTAAAGTTCGTTTGGTGCCAGCCTGGCTACCCTGCCAAGCTTTAATGAAAGTTCCTTAAGTCTTCTTCCATGTTCCTCTGTTTCATGGCTTCTTTCCCAGATTGTTGCCTCAAGTGATGATATTATTGAGCTATGGATACTTTTGCTTTCTGTTAATTTGCGCTGATACATCCTGTTTTCAGCTTCTTTTATTATATTCTGGATATTCTGGGCTTTTCTTGTTTTGGTTGAAACTCCAATAGATAAACTGATAGGTACCTTTTGGTCTACTGTCCTCTTGCAGGCTTCTCTTACCCTTTTCATAAGCTTTATTGCATCTTCTTCAGTAGTTTTTGGAAGAAGTATTAAAAATTCATCTCCGCCCCACTTTGCTATTATATCTTCTTTACGGGAGCATTTTTTTAGTATTTTAGCTACCCTTACAAGAAGCTTATCACCCTGCCTGTAACCAAATGCATCATTTACAAGCTTTAGGGCATTTAACATAGATTTATTCATCATCAATAGCTCCTAATACAAGAGTTGTTCTTACAAATCTCAGAGAGTTTTTAAAATAATACTCAAGAAAAGGCTTTTTAAGATCCTTGCAACTTCTAGTAAATGAAAGAGTTATGCTATTTAATTCCATCTTACTTGAATTGCCTAAAGGATCAGACTTTGTAAAATTTTTATAATCTTTTTTTGCCTTATTATTTTTCATATATCTGCTTTTAATTCTTTATTGATACTTACTTGTTTGTGTATAACTATGTATAACAGATACAATTTAAATATAATAATTTTCTTATATTATTTATTTTAATTCATTTCTATGGTTATTTATATCTAACTCTATAACAATATTTTATAATATTTTTTATAATTATACTATTAGTATTTCTTTAACATATTCTTATATTTTTTATGGATACGGTGGGAAAATCATTAATTTCATTTAATAAAACATGGTGGGTGGTATTTTAAAGTAGAATGATATTTTAATTGAAAGCAGATTATAGATTGTAGAATTGAAAATGAATTAAGCCTGTACCTTTTATATTAAGGTGACATAGTAAATAGCTTTCTAGCTATATCAGGGTACTGGGCAATAAATTTAAGTTCATCTTCAACAACAGGTTTTTGGTTATGTACATTTGCATGTCTAACTAACTCCAAAATTTTGTTAGCTTCTTCTTCGTCATGGAATTCTACCTGTAATTTTTCATAGACGTTTCTAAATCCTTTAATGCCGCTGTATTCACCAACAGTTATATTTCTTCCAGTTTCAATTATCTCGGGTTCACCTCTTCCCAGTTCTTCAAAATCATAGAGCTCGTAATTTTTCCTATCCTTTAGAGCACCATCAGCATGAATGCCAGACTCATGTGCAAAAGCATTGGCTCCTACACCAGGCTGATTTATTGGTATGGGGATATTAAAAGCGTAAGATACGTATTTTGCAATTTTCCAGGTTTTTAATAAATTTATTCTATCATCTAGGAGATTTTCATCTTTAAATGTACTTGAATGTTTTATAGCTAATAGAACTGAAACTAAATCTGCATTTCCCGCTCTTTCACCAACACCATTTACTGTAGTATTTATATAGGCATCTACTCCTGCATGAATTGCTGCTATTGCTCCAGCTAGTGAATTAGCAACAGCCATACCTAAATCATTATGACAGTGCAGCTCTATAGGAATTTTAACTTCATTAGCTAATGTTTTTACTCTATCATAGATAGTAAATGGGTTATCAAAGCCTAAAGTATCACAGTATCTTATTCTATCTGCACCGTGTTCCTTTGCCACACTGGCAAATTTTAAAAGATAATTCATATCAGTTCTAGAAGCATCTTCAGCATTTACTCCTATTGTTCTTATTCCTTTGCGTTTTGCCAGATCAGCAGCTTCAGCCATTGTCCTGATAATATCTTCTTCAGAAAATTTCCCCTTAAATTTTCCTTTTATCATCTGCTCAGAAGTAGATATAGAGAGATTAAGATGCTCAATTTTAGTTAGTTTTATAGCATCCTCTACATCCTGGGGAATTGCTCGAATCCAGCCTTCTAATATTATTGGGTGTAGTACTCCCATACCTGCTAATTCTAAATTGGCATTGATATAATTAGTTTCATGATGTGTTACAGGAAAGCCAAGTTCGCTCTGGTAGATTCCCATTTCGTTAAGGTAGAGATTTATCATTGTCTTTTCCAGTTTTGATAAACATATTCTAGATGTCTGAACACCATCTCTGTTTGTTACATCAATGATATATATTTTATTGTCTGTCATGGTCATGCTCGCTTTCTAAAATTTATTAATTATTGTTTTATATATTTTTCATGTACTAAAAAAAGTTAGACTGAAAAGTTAACTCTATTTCTGACTTGTCCATTAGTTGGTATGTTTTATAAGATTAGCACAAAATAGATAAAAAACTCAATAGAAATAATAATTTATGGCTCTTTTTTAAAATAATGTTGATTTACGAACATATGTTTGCTAATATAGTTATAAATTAAGTATGTTCGAAAGGAGACAGATGACCGAAGATTTAAAAAAATACCTTTATTCACTTTTAGTAAAAC
>JADHVM010000074.1 GCA_016783985.1 Actinomycetota bacterium | reverse complement strand
AAACCTTCACTGCTTGGCTATTATTATATACTCTTATTATTTTATATTATAGCAATATTTTATTATATTTTCTATAATTTTACTATCTTTTTATTTATTACTATTTTATAAACATAATATTTAAATAAGTTTAGCTATATTTACTTAAAACTTTATTATAATACTTAATATATTTTGGGACTATTATCTTAGAGTCAAATAATTTAGCTCTTTTTCTTGCCTCAAATCCCATCTTGCTTCTTAAATTCTTATTACCAAGTATTTCAATAGCAGAACTGCTCATTGCATCAATATCATCAGGGTTATGAAGATACCCACAGATTCCATTTGTCACTACCTCTTTCAATCCACCAATATTTGTCCCAATTACAGGAACTTCACAGCTTAGAGCTTCCAGTGCTGATAGACCAAAACTTTCACTCTTTGAAGGCAGCATATACAAATCGCTTACATTAAGCAATGGTATTATATTTTCCTGCCTGCCTAAAAAAAATACCTTTCCCTGCAGCTGCAACTTTTCAACCAGCTCTCTGCACTTGTAAATTTCGGGACCATCACCTGCCAGGAGCAATTTGCTTTTAACTTCTTTGCTTATCTTAAAAAATATCTTAATTATATTATCTATATTTTTTACAAGTCTGAAATTTGAAATATGGGTTATAACCATATCATCCTTATCTACAAATTCTATGCTCCCTTTAGTTTTTTTAGTTCTTCTATATTTTTCAGTATCTACAAAATTATATATAATCTCCATTTCTTTAATTACATTAAAAATATCTTTTGTAGCTTTTTTCAGATACTTTGATACACACGTAATTCCATCACTATTTTCAATACTAAATTTTGTAATTTCATAAAAAGAACAGTGCTTCCCAACAAGTGTAATATCTGTTCCATGCAGTGTTGTAATAAATTTTATCCTGCCTTTCCCAACTATTTTCTGTGCCAGGTACGCCGATGCTGCATGAGGCATGGCATAATGAACATGGAGTATGTCCAATCTCTCAGATTTTATGACTTCAGCCATTTTTGCACACAGGGAAAGACTGTATGGAGGGTACTTAAATAATGGGTAATCAAGGACTTCTACTTCATGGAAAAAAACATTTTTGTAAAAACTATTAAGCCTGAATGGAATACCATAACTTATGAAGTGCACACAATGCCCTCTTTTTGCTAATTCTATTCCCAGCTCAGTAGCTACAACTCCACTTCCGCCATATGTAGGATAACAGGTTATTCCAATATTCATAGAAAAATATTAATAAAATAAATATTTAAAAAAATCCAGGGGGTCCTCAATCTTTATATCTGATTCTATAAAAAATGGTTCTCCATATTCTGATTTTATTTTAAGACCGTAAAATTTACCCCTGCTATTAATTACATTAAAATACCACTTTAATGCTATATGAGTCACAATTTTTTTCTCTTTATCGCTATAAAATTGAGATTTATATGCAGTAACTGCTTCGACTTTTGTTTTATAATACTTTGAGATATCAACTATAAAACTTGGCTTAAACTGGTAGCTCAACATATAATCGATTATAATATCAGGCCTATAAGATTGTTGTTTTGTCTTAAATTTTTCCAGCCCTGATATAAAAATAGCCCCCTTTAGCATTCTGTAAGAATTCTCATGGTCAGGGTGCCTGTCTTTTGAGTAAGGAATTACTACAAGCTTGGGCTTATATTTCCTTATTACATTTATTACCTTTAATCTGCTTTCAAAATCATTATTTATATTACAATCTTCTAATTTAAGATTTTCTCTTATATCAAGCCCAAGTATTTTTGCAGCTTCTTCTGTCTCTTTTTTTCGGGTTTTAATATCGCCACTTGTAGAAAGCTCAGCTTCTGTTAAATCTATTATTCCCGTCCTGTATCCTTTATCTTTTAATTTAAGCAGCAGCCCCCCGCATCCCATTTCAGCATCGTCAGGGTGAGGGCTAAATGCAAGAACATCTATAATCATTTTACAACCTGTCTATTCTTATATATTTCAATAAATTTATGCGAAAAATCTAATGGCTTTAATTTTACATAAAGTTTGTCCATAAAACTAAAATCATATTTATTTAAATAATTAAATATATTTAATTCTCTCTCCTGCAGATTACCATCTGGAAATAAATTTAAATAAATTTTATCCACCATGGCCATTATATAATTATTCTTCTTTTTATATCCAGCTGTTATTTTTTTTTCTAACACCTTCATTTCTTTTTTTATATTTTTCTTTATTCTATCAAAAGAACTGCCCGTATCTATTTCTAAATTAGCAATACTCTTTTCCAGCTCTTCTAATCTTACCATTACATCCTTTTCAAAATCTATTATCACCTTATTAAAATTTAAATCAGATTTACCATTTAGCACCCTTTTAACTATAATATCTTTATCTACTGCCGTATCTTCTTTTTTCATATTTAATCTACCTAGAGCTTTAACAGTTTTATTTTCCATTACCGTTGCTGAAAACCTGGGATAAATTGGTGGAAGTTTGATTCCATATAAATTATAAACTTCTTTCAACTGAGCAAAATAGCTCACTTCACCGGGGCCGCATACACTGGCAATTACCGGTAATATACTATCCTGCAGTAATGGCCGCAGTACAATATTTAAACTTGCATTATTTATTTCATCTTTTAAATGACTGGCAAGCTCTTCTTTTTTAATAGTTTTATTTCCAAGTTTAAAATAACCTTTCCTACCAGCAGTTACTCTTTTCCTGACTCCATCAATACTCCAGAAAAAATTAAGCGTATTATTATCAGTATTTAATTGAGCATGATATCCATCCTTTTTCAGTTCATCTCCTCTGGCAGAAATTATTTTATTTTTTTTGCCGTAATCCTCTAAGTCTGACATTAGCAATGCGTATGATAGCTTTTTTAATTTGTAACATCCTGGATCTATTACTACCAAACCATATTTTGAAAATAACTTGGAAATTATACAGGAGAAAAAAAAGGAAATACTTATAACATTATTTTTAAAAGAATCATCACTTTTGGGCAAACAGCTATTCAAGAAACTTATAATTTTAGGCTTAAAATCCGAAGGGTTTAAAAAATTCTCTAATTTATTAATTAATTCTTTAAAAACATCAGCAGATAATAAAATATCAGAAAATCTTGCACCTTTATTTACAATTGAAGAATCAAGAAATATTTTCACCAAATCATTATTAATAATACTTAATCTGTTTACTTGCACCAAATTGCTGTCATCTGATGCATTCCAGAAGCAGGGTATTACTTTCACTTTTAATTCTTCTTCAAGAAAGCTGCTTAGTTTTAAAACAGTTAATATTTTATAAATTATAAAAATTGGACCAGTAAGCAGCCCTGGCTGCTGCCCGCCAATTACTACATAAGCATCGCCATTTTTTAAACTTTCAATATTTTCTATAGTTTTACTACTGCATCCAAGGCTTTCATTATAGAACCTTAAAATATTTGATAATTTTAGTCTTAATTTTTGATCATAATTATCTTTAATATCCTGAATTCTCTTTTGGTAGCTTTCTATTTTTTGGTAATTATATTGATAGTGCCTTCTAACTTTAGGAAAATTGTAAATATAATCTTTATACAGATTGCTGTAATAAAATTTATCTTCACGTGTTTCTGTCAATTTAATCATTATTCTAAGATATATTTCCCCGCAGGAATTATTAATTTTACATTTTAAATTATATAATATTTTAAAAGATATCATATAATAAAATATTTTATTAAAACATGATAAGCAAATTAAATTCAGAATTAAAAAAATATTTTACAAGCCGGGAAAACATAGGTCAGGCAGATAATCTGAATGCAGTTGCTGAACTTGTCGGTAAAGAAAATGATAATTTCATTAAATTTAGCGCTAACATTGAAAAGAATATTATCAAGGATATTAAATTTAAAGCATTTGGCTGCAAATATACAATTGCCGGTGCCAGTTATTTTACAACTCAGGTTAAAAATAAAGATATTTTAACTGCAACTTTATTTACTGAAAAAGATTTAGAAAAAAAATTAGGCGAATTCCCACAAGAAAAGAAGAAAGTTTTAAACTTAATTATCTATTCTTTTCAAAAGTTAATTACCAATTATGTATCAAATACAGAAATTTCAGATATATATAAAATAAATAATAAAAAAATTGCTGTAGCAATCAGTGGGGGCGTAGATAGCGCAATAGCCATAAAAATCCTACAGGACGAAGGCTGGGATGTCTTTGGAATTACAATGAAACTACCGTCAGATAATTCAAATTATAAAAACAATTATGAGACCTCATATGTTTCTGAAGATATAAAAACCGCCAGAAAAATAGCAATACTTTTAAAAATCTCCCATATTGTAATTGATATAAGAAAGCAGTTTGAAAAAATCATTATTGAACCTTTTTGTATAAATTACCTTAAAGGTAAAACGCCAAATCCATGTATAGACTGCAATAAATACATAAAATTTGGTTTGCTGCTGAAGATAGCTAAAACACTTGGCGCAAATTATATTGCAACTGGTCATTATTGCAGAATCAGCAAATCTTCCAAAACAGACTTATATGAAATAAAAAAAGGAGTTGATACCAGTAAAGATCAAAGTTATTTCCTCTGGAAACTAAGCCAGGATCAGATACTACATATAAAAACACCATTGGGTGTTTATAAAAAAATTGATATCAAGAAAAAAGCTGAAATGCTTTACCCTTTCTTATCAAAAAAAAATGAAAGTCAGGAAACATGTTTTATAACTGAGAATAATTACCATGATTTCCTTACACAAAAATTTAAAAATATAAAAAGAGGTAAAGTCTTCAATACAAAAGGAGAACTGCTGGGAACCCATAAAGGATTTCCTTTTTATACAATTGGTCAGAGAAAAGGATTGGAAATAAGTTACAGTAGGCCAATCTATATAAAAGAGATAATTCCAGAGAAAAATATTATCATAGTCTCAGATGAAAGTGGTCTTTATCAAAAAGAATTTAAAGTATTTCAATTAAACTTCGTTTCTGGCTATCCACCAGGAGATTTTTTCAATGCAATAGTTAAAATTAGATATAATTCAGATGGAAGCAGTGCAAAAATTAAAATTTTAGATAAGAAATCAGCAAATATAATATTTGACAAACCACAAAAAGCTATAACACCTGGCCAATCAGCTGTTTTCTACATTAACGATACCCTGATAGGAGGTGGTATTATAATCAAATCCAGAGATTAACCTGCTCCAAATAAATCTGTGCTTAAATATCTTTCTCCAGTATCAGGCAAAATAACTACTATCATTTTTCTTTTATTTTCATCTCTTTTTGCTATCTTGGTAGCTGCCCACAATGCAGCACCAGAAGAAATACCAGAAAGTATACCTTCTTCTTCTGCAAGCCTGTGAGACATTTCGTAAGCATTACTTGTGCTAACTTTTATTATTTCATCTAATAAATTCACATCAAGTACTGGTGGAATAAAACCTGCACCTATCCCCTGAATTTTATGGGGACCTGGTTTTCCTCCTGATAGAACAGGCGAATCTAAAGGTTCAACAGCAATTACTTTAATTCTTTTATTCTTTTCCTTTAGAAATCTGCTGCAGCCCGTTAGAGTTCCGCCGGTTCCTATT
>JADHVM010000073.1 GCA_016783985.1 Actinomycetota bacterium | reverse complement strand
CTAGCATAAAACCTACATCTCCCTATCATTAGATTAATAAGGTAGTAAACAAAATCTATAGCACCTTTTAGCGGCATAGTGCTAAAATTTGTCTTATACTCATATTTAGAAAATATTTTATTTATTTCCTCAGTTTCTAAACCTTTTTCTTTTAAAATTTCACTTAACTCGCCCCTCAGCCCTAAATCACAACCCATATGAAGCCTCTCAATCCCATCAGATATTCCATACCATGATATACCAAATTGAGGATTACCTTTCTTATCATCTGGTCTTATTTCTTCTATGCCAGTTGAAGCAGGTAAATTAAATTTAAATTCATTGGGAAAAAATTTTTCCCTGGAGAAACCTGCAACTAAAACTCCTAATTTATATTTAGGATTATTTGATTTATCAGGATTTATTTCTTTATATCTTCTTAAAATAAAATTATAAAATTTTTCAGAAATTTCTTCCAATGTATAATCCAAGCCATCACTGTAATCTGGTAAAGAATAACCAAACTCATCCACAAGGCTTCCAATACTTCTTGTGCCAATAAACCCAATACCCCATGACATGATTGAAATTGGATAATCCTTCACCTGGTTCAATTTCTTAACATCTTTTAAAGTATAGACAATAACAGGCTTTTTACTTTCTTCATCGAATTTTTCTGCGATTATTAAACTGTCTGCACCTATTACTAATCCTTCACTAACCTTGGCAGAAATTGCTATTGACATTTAATACCCCGTCCTTTCATTGTGTCCTAATTTATAAAAATAATATAATTTTTAATAAGATTTAAGAATCATTGAATATCTCTAAATAATCTTCAATTTTCAAATTTAACAATTATCTTCTTTTCCTTCTCTTAGGTAATACAATTATTAGCCAGTAAATTGCTGCCACCAGTACTGCCCCGCCTACAATATTACCCAGAGTTACAGGCAGTAAATTTCCTAATAAGCCTGTAATATTAAGCCTGCCAAGGTTTGCATCCGGTGCTACCTCAAGCACTTTATTCATTATATTGCTATTTCCCTTTAAAATAATTCCCATGGGAATAAAATACATATTAGCAATACTATGCTCAAAACCTGATGCAACAAAAGCAGTTATTGGAAATATAATAGCTGAAACTTTACCAATAACAGTTCTTGCACTAAAACAAAGCCAAACAGCCAAACACACCAATAGATTGCAAAGTATCCCCCGCACGAAAGCTTCAGTAAAATTTAGATTCACTTTATCAGCAGCAATAAGCACTGCCTTTGCACCTAATAGGTAATCTTTCATCATCCATTGGTTAGAGAAATACATAAGACCAACAATAAACATTGAACCTATAAAATTCCCTAAATAACTTACGCACCAATTTTTTAAGAGTTGCTTATATGTAACAACACCTGAACCAAAACCCATCATAATGAGATTATTACCTGTAAAAAGCTCGGCACCTGCAATAATAACTAAAATTAGTCCTAATGAAAATACCAGGCCGCCTAAAAGCTTGGTTAACCCTACACTTAGAGTAGAATCAAAAATAACTAAAGTACAAAATTCTGCCCCAAGAGCAATAAAACTTCCAGCTAAAATAGCCAGCATAATTAAGCTTAAAAAATCAAGTTTAGCCTTTCTAATACTTGCTACTTCTACCCTTTTTGCCATTTCTCCTGGAGTATAGTCATCAAAACTAATCTTAGGGATAGCCATTATAATGATACCTCCTATTTACAATCAAAATCCTAATAAAATCTCAGTTTAAGCCACAAATGTGCTGTTACTATTGATGCATTTATTATGAACCACTTACCTGAGGAATTCTTTCTATACCAAAATTTGATGGGAATACTCCCGTAGGACATATATCCATACATTCCATGCAATCCTCACAATACTTAAAATATGCAGAATCAGGAATAAAAGTTACTTTTTTATTAATTCCTCTCCCTACAAATCCTATTGCATTATTCCCCTTTACCTCTGCACAATATCTTACACAAAGACCACAGAGAATACAATAATTATTTTCCTTTTTATATCTTGTCTCCCTTATATCATACTTTTTTGCCAGCCTTTTTATTACTGCATTATAAGGAAATAATGCCATATAAATTTCTACAAGATTTTTCCTTATTTCTTCAACTTTTAGGCTCTCAGTATTAACTACCAACCCTTCTTCTACAGGGTAAGCACATGAGGCAACAATCTTTGACCTGTTATTTCTTTCAATTTCTACAATACAAAGCCTGCACGCACCATGCGGTTTAATTTTTTCATGAAAGCATAAAGTTGGTATATAAATACCTGCCGTGCTAGCAGCATTAAGGATAGTGCTTCCTTCTTCTATCTGAATAGATTTTCCATCAATTATAATATTGATCTTCCTTCTAATAGAGTTTCCTGAACTGCCTGCCGTTTTTAAATTTGTCTTACTTTTTTTATTACTTATCATTTATACCCCTATCTCTTAATTTATTAGTAACTTTAATATTTACAACATTGCACTTATTAACTGGCTCTTTTAACACTGACCTTTTTAGTAATATCTAATCCCTTATCTATTTTCTCCTCTTCTATTACTTTTTTACCAATTTTTCCTGTCTCTTTTTCTATTGCACTGAATTTTTCAGGACAAGCTTCAAGACAGGAGCCACATTTTATACAAACACTTTGATCTATTTTGTGTGGTTTTTTGCTCTCACCTTTTATAGCACCTACAGGACAAGATTTCACGCATCTCATGCAGCCACTGCATTTTTTTTCATTGATGACATAACTTATAAGAGGCTTGCAAACCATAGCCGGACATGCCTGGTAATAAATATGAGCATTATACTCTTTTCGGAAATATTTAAGTGTAGTAAGAACAATATTAGGAGCTGTAGTACCCAGAGCACACATAGCAGCTCCCTGCATCATTAAAGATAAATCTTCTAATAACCTCAAGTCCTCTACTCTGCCTTTTCCTTCCATTATTCTCTCATAGATATAAATCATCTGCCTTAAGCCCTCTCTGCAGGGAACACATTTGCCACAAGATTCATCAGCTAAAAATTTTATGAAATAATGAGCAATATTTACCATACAATCTGATTCATCCATTACTATCATTCCACCTGAACCCATCATTGATCCAGCTTTATCTAACTCATCAAAATCAACTGGAAGATCCAGCAGTTCTTCAGGAATGACTCCTCCAGAAGGCCCGCCTGTCTGAACTGCTTTAAACTTCTTACCGTCCTTTATTCCCCCACCAATTTTATAAATTATATCCCTCAGAGTAATGCCCATTGGAACTTCTACAAGACCTGTATTTTTAACTTTGCCTACCAGTGAAAATATTTTTGTTCCAGTACTTTTTTTAGTGCCTATTTTTGTAAACCAATCAGCACCATTCTTAATTATGTAGGGAACATTTGCATATGTTTCAACATTATTTAAATTAGTAGGCTTACCCCATAGACCGCTTATAGCCGTCCGGATATACTTTATTCTTGGTTCGCCAACAGTCCCTTCAATTGCCGCTGTCAGCGCACTTGATTCCCCAGATACAAAAGCACCTGCACCCTTATGGACTCTTACGTCAAAATCAAAGCTGGAACCTAAGATATCCTTACCCAGCAAGCCATGTTCTCTAGCCTGCTCAATAGCTGTATTTATATTTTCTACAGCTTGTGGATATTCCTGTCTAACATATACAAATCCTTCATTTGCTCCAATAGCATATGCTGCAATTACCAGTCCTTCCAGTACGCTATGAGGGTTTCCTTCCAGTATGCTTCTATCCATATAAGCACCTGGGTCACCTTCATCTGCATTTACGATTACATACTTGGTTTTTTCAGGAGTATTTCTTGTTGTTTCCCATTTAATTCCAGCTGGAAAACCACCTCCACCTCTACCTCTAAGATTTGCTTTTTTTACTTCCTCCAGTACATCTTTAGGAGTCATATCAATAAGAGCTTTGGCCAGAGCCTGGTATCCACCAATCCTTATGTAATCATTAATACTGCCTGGATCTATCTTTGAATTACTATCTAAAATAATTCTTCCCTGATATTTATAAAACGGAATATCAGATTCCTTCACTACAGATTTTCCATCTTCATCCTTGTAAAGTAGCCTTTCAATAACTTCACTATTTATAGTCTTTTCTACAATTTCACCAATATCCTCTTCCTTCACTTCCAGATAGCAAATATCCTGCGGGTAAATTACTACTATCGGTCCTCTTTCACAATATCCATGACATCCAGTTTTTTTAAGTATTATTTTCTTAGAATCCTTACCAGTCCTTTTCTTGATTTCTTTCCGAAGGATAGCATAAAGATTATCTGATGAATGAGCTTTGCAGCCTGTCCCTGAACAAATAGATATTACAATACTATCTTCTAATTCTTTTTTAAATACATCAGCTTTTTCCTTTAAATCCTTTAAATATTTTATTTTACTTTTAGTTTTGACAGTCATTTTAAACCCCACTTCTTAAATTATTATTAAACCTATTATCAATTAAATTCCCCAAAAATTTTTTTAATCTCTCCAATTGAAGGATTACTATAATACTTGCTATCAACCATCATTACCGGACCCAGTGCACAACACCCAAGACAATTTACAGTATCCAGAGTAAATTTATAATCTCTTGTTGTGTCACCAGGTTTTACTCCCAGAACATTAACAATTCTCTGGAGTAAATTCATAGATCCTCTTATATGACAGGCAGTACCCGTACAAACTAAAATAGAATATTCCCCCCTGGGTTCAAGATTAAAATATTTATAGAATGAAGCTATGTTATAAATATTTGTTAGCGGGATATCTAATTTGCTGCCTACGTATAGCAGGGCGTGTTTTGGAAGCCAATTATATTCCTTTTGAATATCAAGAAGGATCTGTATTAAATTATTTTTCCTGCTGTCATGACACTGAATAATTTTATCAATACTTCCTATATCTTCTATTACATCTTCCAACATTATCTCCTTTTCTCTTTTAATTTTATTTATATCATTAATCCACTCATTCAGCTGATTCTGTATTTTATTTATTTTTTTAGTATCATCATGACTCTTATATTCGTTTTTAATGGAATGCCCTGCTGAATAACTGAAGTTATTAATTAAGCTTTTATTTTTACTCCTATATATACTTTCTGCATCTCTTTTAGTTTTACTTAAAGCTAAAATCAAATTATCTTCTCCTAAAGTACCTTTTATTTTTTCACTTAGCCTATACTTCGCTTTATTATTTTCAAAACCTGTTTTAGTTATTAATCCTATTTTTTTAAATAGTCCAATAGTTCTGTATATTGTTGCAAGCGCTATACCAATATTTTTCTTATAGGAAAGCATGTACAGCTCCTCAGCACTTATTTCATGTAAATTTTCTATAAATAAATCCAGGATAGCTTTTCTTGACTTTGTTAGCTTGTATCCATTATCTTTTAATTTTGTTACCCAGTAATCAGAAATATTCTTAGTATTATTCATCTTATTATACTACCCTTTTTATCAAATGATAATGATAATGATTATCATTAATTATTATATACCCGCATAATTGCTTGTCAATACCTAAATTAAATTTTTTTGATTATCATTTATTATCATAATTGATAATCAAATCTATATTTTTAAATATATTTTGATATAATATGTTGATTAATAATTATTTT
>JADHVM010000072.1 GCA_016783985.1 Actinomycetota bacterium | reverse complement strand
GTTGGTATGATATTATCAGGAATATTACTTTTAGCAAGCAGGTTTGAAACCCTGCTGCAGGGTGTCTTACTTTTAGCTGTTTATTCTCTGGGACTTGGTTTACCATTTATACTGGCAAGCATATTTATCAGTTTTTTTTCAAAGCTGCTGAAAAGGTTGAACAGACATCTTAATATTGTATCAATTATTTCAGGAGTACTCCTTATAGCATTAGGTATTATTTTTGTAACTGATTCCATGACAAAAATATTGAGTTTTCTATCAATATATTTGCCGCTTTTAAATAAGATTAATTTATAGCACGTGCTGTTTTATAAAAATCCTGAAATAAATGACTTTTTAAAACAATTTGTGTTAAAATTTTATAAAATTTGTAATAATAGTTGAAATCATTTTTAATACTTATTAAAAATTGTTAGGAAATGCTTTTTAATACTTTGTTTTTTAAATATGAAGGGAGGATATTTTGGCTGTTGATCCAGTAGCTTTTAGGATTCTTAATATGGAGATAAGATGGTACGGTATATTAATTGCAATGTCTTTAGTAATTGGAATATTAATATCTTATTTTATTGCAAAGTATAGAAATCAGAGAGAAGAAGAAGTAATAAATTTTGCACCTTTTGCGGTCGTATTTGCAATAATAGGTTCAAGGGTTCTTCATGTAATTGTAAACTGGTCATATTATAGTAATAATCTAAGTTATATATATGCTTTTAGAAAAGGAGGGCTCGCTATTCAGGGTGTTATGCTTGGCGGAATTCTAGCACTCCTTGTCTTTTGTAAGATCAGGAAACTAAATTTCTGGATGTGGGCTGATATCATAGCACCTGCCTTAGTGCTGGGACAGGCTATTGGTAGGTGGGGCAATTTTTTTAATCAGGAAGCTTATGGAAAACCTACTGATCTTCCCTGGGGAATTTTTATTGATTTAGCAAACAGGGTAAAAGATTATGAGCGGTATGACCATTTTCATCCCACTTTTTTATATGAATCCATAGCAAATTTAATATTATTTCTCTTACTGCTCTTGCTGCATAGGATTTATAAGAAGAACCCGGATAAATTTCCTTGCGGCTTGATATTTACAGTGTATTTAGGAATTTATGCCATTTATAGAACTTTTATAGAGTATTATCGTATTGACAGCAGTTATCTTGGTGGAGTAAAGGTTGTATATATTTTAAATGTAATAACAATTATCGCTGCAATAATTATAGCTTATAATTTAATTAGTAAATTTAGGGAAAAGAAAAGACTTAAGGAAATACAAAAGATAGAAGAGTAATAAGTCTTAAGAAATGATAAATTCTTAAAAAATATTAATCAAGCAATCTTTATTGATAAAATTATACTAATTATGCAGGCTGTAAATACAACCACAATAATTCTGGCGGTAAATGTTTATTTTTTTGGCTGTATCTATTGTTTTTTTAAAACCATCATTTTTTTTAAAGTCGGCTGAATAAAATTTTATTTTTTTATTAGCGGCTGCATCTTTTCCAATACTATTTATTATATCCTTATCTTTATGAGGGCTGACAGTTAGAGTTGTTCCAAATAGGTCAAATTTTAATTTTTTAGCTGCAGCAGCTGTTCTTTTTAATCTCATATCAAAGCAGATGCTGCACCTTTTTCCACCTTCAGGCTCCAATTTATAGTTTTCAGTTAGTCTAAACCATTTTTTTAATTCATATCTATCTATGACTAAAGGAATGCTGTATTTTTTAGAAATTATTTTTACACTTTCCAGTCTTTTATTATATTCTTCTCTCGGGTGAATATTGGGATTATAAAAAAATAAAGTAATTTTAAAATCTTTTGATAACAAAAATGTTGGATGCAGTGCGCAAACAGCACAGCAGACATGCAGTAGAAGCTTTAATCTGGGATTAGAACTATTTTTATAATTAGTCATTAAACTGTCCTTGTATTTATTTTCTTTTTTTAATATATTAACAAGAATGTGTATTAAATAGAAATAGTTGTAACTGTATTATTGTAGTATGTAAATAGTATGTGAATTATTCTTATACAAATTTAATAACAAGATAATCAGATGAGTTATAATTTTTTAAAAATAGAAGTACCAAAAAAAAATGGTGACTTAAGTTCTTGGCTTGGAAGATGTTTGAAAATTGATTCTTCCATAGAAGGAGCTGTCAGAAAGATACTTGGAGAAATAAAGGTAGATGGGAATAAGGCAGTTTTAAAGTACTGCAAAGAATACGATGGACTAAAAGCTGGCAGTATTAATGAGATTAAAGTAGGCAGAAAAGAATTAGAAAAAGGATATAGCAGCACTTTAAAAAGATATAGTGACATTATAGAAGCTTTAGAAGTAAGCTATAAAAATATAGAAAAGTACCATACTGTTCAGTTTAAAAAGGAGTCATGTACTTGGTATATAGAACCTGAAAGGGGAAAGAAATTAGGGCAGATTTTTCTTCCCATTAAAAGGGTTGGAGTATATATTCCTGGTGGAAGATATATCTATCCTTCTTCAGTTCTCATGACTATAATACCGGCAAAAGTAGCTGGTGTAGAAGAAATAGTTGTATGCAGCCCTCCTGATACTGATGGTAATTTAAATGATATATTGCTGTATTTATTTTCAAAGCTGGGTATAGATGAGATCTATAAAATTGGTGGAGTTCAAGCTATAGGAGCACTTGCTTATGGAACTGAAAGCATAAGGAAGGTAGACAAGATTGTAGGGCCAGGAAATATTTTTGTCACAACAGCTAAAAAAATGGTATTTGGAGAGGTTGGTATTGACGGCCTGGCTGGTCCCAGCGAGGTTGTAATTTTAGCCGACAGTACAGCAAATCCAGATTATATAGCTGCAGATTTAATTTCTCAGGCTGAGCATGATCCACAATCAAAAAGTATTTTACTAACTACATGCAGAGATACAGCAAAAGTTGTAATTGAGGAAATTTACAATCAGGTAGATTTCCTGATAAAAGATTCTGGTGGTAAGATAAACGC
Organism: Actinomycetota bacterium; assembly: GCA_016783985.1. Next base: position 2,692 of record JADHVM010000072.1, on the reverse strand, counting down.
TTCTGTTATTTTGGAATCTTTGAAGAAGAATTGCAGAATTGTTTACAATAGCAGTGATAATTTTTTAATTGATATTTGCAATACTATAGCTCCTGAACATTTGGAAATAATGATGAAGGATTGCGAAGGTGTATTAAAAAAGATTAAGAATGCAGGTGCGATTTTTCTTGGTGATTATACTCCTGTGGCAGTTGGAGATTATATTGCTGGAACAAATCATGTTATTCCTACAGGTACAGGTTCAAGATTTTCATCACCATTGGGAATATATGATTTTTGTAAAAGGAGCAGTATAGCTTATTACAATTATGATATGTTAAGAAAAGAGAGAAAATATATAGAAATTTTAGCAGATTATGAGAAAATGTTAGCTCACAGTAATTCAATAAAGGTAAGATTTAAAAATAAGAAGGTAGATAAAAATGGTTGATGTAAAATTTAAGCCATGGGTTAATGATTTACCAGAGTATATCCCAGGTAAAACATTAGAAGAAATAAAAGAAAAATATAATTTAGGAGAAGTTCATAAACTTGCTTCTAATGAAAATATATTTGGACCATGCAAGGAAGTTTTAAGATATATCCGAAATAGTACAGATTATATTAATTATTATCCGGATAGTGATTGCAGGGAAATAAGGAAGAAAATCGGTTTAAAATATAACATATCAACTGATAAGATAATAATAGGGAATGGGACTGATCAGATAATTGAGATGATCTGTGATAGTTTTATTGATTCAGGTAAAAATGCAGTAATTGCAGATCCTACATTCTTAATCTATGAAAAATCAACATTAAAATGTAGAGGAAAGACTATTAAGGTTCCTTTGCGTAATTTTAAACAGGATGTGGAATCAATGGTTAAATCTATAACAGATGAAACCTGCCTGTTTTTTTTGACGAATCCACATAATCCTGCAGGCACAAATATTGCAGGTGACGAACTTGAATATGTCTTAGAAAAAGTGAACAAGAATATTTTAATAGTTCTTGATGAGGCATATTATGAGTATTTACCCGAGGAAAAAAAAGTTAATACTTTAGGGTATCTGTCAAAGTATAAGAATGTTATTATACTGAGAACATTTTCAAAGATCTATGGACTGGCCGGTCTTAGGATAGGATATGGAATTGCTGATTCTGAAATTATTTCTGGCCTGAATCGTGTAAGGTTGCCATTTAATGTTAATTCAGTTTCACAAAAGGCTGCAGTAATTGCGCTAGAAAATGAATGGTATGTTGAAGAAATCAGGGATAAAATTTGTAATGAGAAGGAAAAATTTTACAGCACTTTTAAAAAAGAAGGTATTGATTTTATAAAATCTTACTCCAATTTTATATTAATTAAAACTGGCAGGGAAAGTGAAAATATTGTTGAAGACCTTTTAAAAAGTGGCTTTATAGTAAGACCAGGTGAGAATATAGGAGTCCCAGCTTATATAAGAGTTACAATTTCATTACCCAAGGTAAATGAAAAATTCTTGAGTACATTTATCAAGATATTTAATAAATATTATAAATAAAATAAATAGAGAAAGGTTTTTTAAGAAATGGAAACAGTCGTAACTGGAAAAAATACAGAAGTTAAATTTGGGCAGGGACTGCCTACAGTAATAATTGCTGAAAGAATTAATCCTACTGGAAGAAAGTCTTTATCAGAAGAACTGAAGGAAGGGAAGCTTGATATTGTTGAAAAAGATGCAATAAAACAGGCTGAAGCAGGCGGACATATTATTGATGTAAATGTTGGTGCCGTAAGTGTGGATGAGGTAAGTATGCTTCCCAGGGCAGTAAAAAAAGTTATGGAAGTTACAAATAATCCAATCTGTATAGATAGTGCAAATCCAGAGGCTATAAAAGCAGCTCTGGAAGTCTATCCATACAAGGCATTAATTAATTCTGTTAACGGCAAGGAGGAATCAATGGAAAAAATTCTTCCACTGGTTAAAGAAAGCGGCAGTGCAGTTGTGTGTCTTACAATGGATGAAGAAGGAATAAAAAATGATGTTGATGACAGATTTAATGTTGCAAAAAAGATAATAGAGAGAGCAGAGTCCCTGGGAATTAAAAGAGAAGATCTAGTATTTGACTGCCTGGTCATGACTGCTTCAACAGATACAAACTCAGGAAAAATTACTCTGGAAACTATGAGGAAGGTAGTGGGGGAATTTGGTGTCTCTACTACTCTTGGCGCTTCCAATATTAGTTTTGGCATGCCCAATAGAGATTTATTAAATATTCATTTTTTAACAATGGGTATAATTAATGGTTTATGTGCACCTATTACTGATCCGCTGGTAGAAGGCTTGCCAATGGCACTGAAAGCGGCTGATTTTCTGGCTGGAAGAGATCCCTATGGTATGAATTTTATATCTATGTACAGGAAGTAATAGAGGAACTAATCATCTTGGGCCTATTTTCCAGATATACCTTCTGGAAGATGAGGGAATCAGGCAGGTTTTTTAATGAAATATGGCGCATAATAAAAAGTAGTATTGCAAAAAATTAAAATAATATTTATTATATATAATGTTATGGATGCATTGTTATTATATAATAGTTGACTGCTCTGGTCTAAGTACCAAAAAAGTCCTACCGTAGGGCATACGGGAAGTAACGCTTGTGGAGATATGAGTAGCCATTAGGCACTCAGCCCAAGAAAAAGAATGTTTAGATAACTAAGCAGAAG
>JADHVM010000071.1 GCA_016783985.1 Actinomycetota bacterium | reverse complement strand
GAAGACATCTTCAGCGTGCAAGAAAACGACATGGCTTTGGCTGGAACAGGTGGAGTAGTGCTTGGCTTTACAATACCTTAGGACTGTATAATGATTACAAGATAAGATATTTCCACGCATAAAAGCGTTGCCAGTTGGTAGGTCACATAAACCTTTAGGAGAAACTAACAAGAAAGCCCAGTTCGGGAAATCTGAACGCTGGGTTTGACGTGGCGGGAGCTGGAAACGTACTGAAATTATGTTGGTGGCGCGCCAGTTCCCGACCCTACTTGAAAGAAATAATCAGATTCAAAAATCTTTTTTATAAATAAGGTTGATCTTATTGGCCTCATTAGATAGATTTTAAGATATATATTATAATGCTATAATAACTTTTTATCGCCAAGTAATAAAATACTTTTTGTCAGAAAAGTATTTTCTAATATATTGAGATTAGAGGTTTTTTAATGATAAAAAGAGCAGTTTTTTTGGATAGGGATGGAACAATAAACGAAGATATAGGAGATTTATATACTGTTGAAAAGCTCAAATTTATATCAGATGCCCTGGAATCAATGGCAATTTTACAAAAGAAATTTTTATTATTTATTATTACTAATCAGGCAGGAATTGGGAAAAGAAATTTTACGGAAGAAGATTTTTTAAAATTTAACAAAGAGTATTTCAATATTTTGGGAAAAGAAGGTTTAAAAATTGAAGAAGTATATTATTGTCCTCACACGGAAGAAGATGATTGTGTATGCCGTAAACCCAAAACTTATTTTGTAGAAAAAGCGATAAAAAAATATAAATTAAATATGAGAGAATCGTTTGTTGTTGGTGATCATCCTTGTGATGTAGAAATGAGTTACAGAGCACAAATGACTAGTATATTTTTGCTAACTGGACATGGTAAGAAACATTTACAGGAGATTCAAGGCAACACAGAGTTTTTAATATCAAAAAATATCTATGATGCCACCCTTTTAATTCAAAGTTTGTCTGACAAATTTTAAAATAAAAGTTGTTTACTTGTTAAAATACTTTATATAGCATAGATGTTTTATTAAAAAACCTTATAAAAATTAGATAAATATAAAAAGATGAAAAATTATTCACATACAATATTTGAAAAAAAAGTAATAATTAAAATCAATAAGCGATTGTGTGAAACTCCTGAAGAGCTTATAAACAGTGAGTTATTTCTTGAAATCTTAAAAAGATGTATTAAAAATCTTTCAAGAAGAAATTCTACTTTACTAAACATTTTTGGCAGTGTCAGTATAAGCGAAAATCAAATTACCCTTCTTGTAGATGCTTTAAAATATCTTGTAAGGTTGCCGATTTCATTAATTCCTGGAATTTTAAAAGATTCTGAAATATTCATGAAAGAGATCAATTTGTTTAATGACTTTATTGAATACCTATATAATTATTGGAGAAGTTTTGATAGGTTTGTTATTTGTAATTCAGACCTTGATACATTAGATAAAAGACCGTACAGAACATTTAATGAAACTATAGAACAATTGACTCATCTTATTAGATTTACATACAGGAATATTCAGGAGAATATTACAGGAGATCATCCAAGAGTTTATCGGCAGGTTAGCGCAGGTTCAGAGATTGCATCAATTGTGGCTCCGGGAACTATTCTATTTCCGCAAGAGCAATACAATCAATTAAATAATGTTCCTGTAATACGTCAGATTCTCATGTACCCTCCACTAGTCCTGAATCCTCCTATGAATAAAAGAACCGGACAATTTAGAAAAGTAGACCAAAATCCATTTGAATTAATTAATATAATAAACGATGAATGGCTATGCTACCCTGCAAAAGTCGGCAAGCTACTTATTCTTGTTTATTTTCATAATAAATTTTTTGAGCTTGGTTTTTCATTATGCAACCTTTTTGAATTAGCAAATGACAAAGATTTAACAAGAAAACCCGATGCTGTTTATTTGTTTGGAGTGCCTGATGAATATCTGGATTGTTTTGGAAATCTCCCTACAGTATTTTTTGATGATGAAGATAATAATCTTATTGTTGCAGCAGTGCCAAGCCGGGATGAATTCGGATATTTCGGATATCTTAAAAAAATGATTTTAACACTGCACAATATAAAAATAATGAAAAATGGTAATTTACCTTTTCACGGGGCATTAGTAAAAATAAATTTAAAGAACGGAAAAGAATCAACTATTTTAATTATAGGTGATACCGGAGCAGGAAAATCTGAAACGTTGGAAGCTCTAAGAGTTATTGGCAAAGATCCAATAGCAGACTTGATGATTATTGCTGATGACATGGGTTCAATAGAGCTTGAAAATGGACAGCCAGTTGGTTACGGCAGTGAAATAGGAGCATTTTTGAGGTTGGATGATTTACAACCCGGATATGCTTTCGGACAAATTGACAGGGCGATTATTATGAGCGCAAACCAGATAAATGCCAGAATTGTAATTCCGGTTAATTCATTTAATAATGTAATTAAAGGCTACAAGATTAATTATGTTTTATATGCCAATAATTATGAAGAAATTGATGAAGAGCATCCAGTAATAGAGAAGTTTCAAAATTCAAACGATGCTCTTAAAATTTTTAAAGAAGGTATGGTTATGAGTAAAGGAACTACTACTTCTACTGGCCTTACTCATTCTTATTTTGCAAATATTTTTGGCCCGCTCCAATATAGAGAGCTGCATGATAAAATTTCCAGTATTTATTTTGAGGTATTTTTTAAGGAGGGAATATTTGTAGGACAGTTTAGGACGAGGTTAGGCATAAAAGGTTATGAGATTACGGGTCCGGAAGAAGCTGCTAAGGAATTGTTAAAAATTATTTACAGTCTCCCCTAAAAATGATGGTGAGGCAATTATGGCTGGGGAGGGAGGACTCGAACCTCCGCTCTACGGTCCAGAGCCGCATGTCCTACCTCTAGACGACTCCCCAATATGAAAAGCATTATAATGCTATCAGAAATTTTATAAAGTGGCAAAATATAATAATGTAAAGAGCTGAAAAATAGTAGAACATTTATATTATATAATTAGAGTTAGCGGATTCTGCAGGAATTAATATTCGGTACAATATAATTGCATTAAATAGAGGAATCGCATAAAAAGTAGGGGAGCTTAAAGGTTACTCGGTTTTTTTAATATAAAAAGTAAAAATATTATTATCTTTATTCATAATCTTAATTTACTGCTGTATATTCCTATAATTTTGCTCCGCAGTTGGGACATTTTTCCATTTTATCTGAAACCGGATAGCTGCATGCTGTACAATGGCTGACTTTGAAATTGCAGAAAGAACAATATTCCACTTCGCTGCTCTCCAGCTCCATGTCGCAGTAAGGGCATCTGCACGGTGATTTTCTGCCTTTGCTTTTTGATTCTTTTTCAGTCATATAGACTCCCATTTATACTATTTTTTATTTTTTTGTTTTTCCTTGTAATTCTCGATAGCCTTATGCAATGCATCTGCACCCAGATTCGAGCAGTGAAGTTTGTTTTTAGGCAAGCCGCCGAGCTCTTTTGCGACATTTTTGTTAGAAATTTTTAATGCTTCGTCCAGGGTTTCCCCTTTGGCCATTTCACTGACCATACTTGATACAGCAATTGCAGCACCGCATCCGAAAGTCTTAAATTTTACATCATCAATTTTATTATCCTTAACTTTTATATAGAAAGTCATCATATCACCGCAGACAGGATTTCCGATTTCACCTATGCCGTCTGCATTCTTTATTTCTCCAACATTTCTTGGAGACATAAAATGCTCCATTACTTTCTTGCTATACATAACCATTTGTACCTCTTTTCAAAATATGTAAATTACTTAGTATTTCATACAGGTTCTAAAGTTTAAACAAATATATTATTTTTAATTGTTACTTTCAAGTATTTTCACTATTCCTTATACAGTGGTGACATTTTCCTCAATCTATCTATAATCGAGGGAAGAACTTCAAGGACTCTATCTACTTCTTTTAAAGTATTATACTTTCCAAGAGAAAACAGGATTGAGCCCTGTGCCATGGTAGGGGACAGGCCCATGGACAGCAGAACATGCGAGCTTTTTAGTGCCTGTGACGTGCAGGAAGATCCACTGGCTGCAGCAATCCCTTCAAGATTCAACATAAGCAGTATTGATTCTCCCTCAATAAATTCAAAACTTATGTGGACATTCCCGGGAGTCCTTTCCTTAGGATGTCCGTTTAATTTTATATTTTTAATTCTGTCATTTATTCCTTTGATCAGGTTATCTCTTAATTTAGATATATATTTAATATTTTTATCCATTTCATCTCCGGCTATCTCGCATGCCTTGCCAAAACCGGTAATAGCCGGGACATTTTCAGTTCCTGCTCTTCTTCCTCTCTCCTGAATGCCTCCCAAAAGAAGTGGCTTTATTCTCACACCCTTTTTAACATATAAAGCGGCAGCCCCTTTTGGGCCGTACATTTGCTGGGAGGTGAAACTGTATGCATCTACCCCCAATTCATTGACATCTACTGGTATTATTCCCGCTGCGGCTGCACCATCGCTGTGAAATAAAATATTATTTTCTCTGGTAATATTTGATATTTCTTTTATTCTCTGGATGGTTCCCACCTCATTATTTGCATGCATAACGGATACAAGTACAGTATCTTTTCTTATTTCCTTTCTTATATTTTCAGGATTTATAAAACCATTCTCATCTACAGGGATCAGACTTACCTTCCAGCCTTCTTTTTCAAATTCTTTTAAAGGATTTAAAATTGACAGATGTTCTATACTTGATGTTATTATATGATTACCTCTATCCTTATAAGCTCTAGCCAGTCCCCACAGGGCAAAATTATTTGATTCGGTACCGCAGGATGTAAAGTATATTTCTTCTTCATTTGCACCAATTAGACTGGCTGCCTGTTCCCTTGCCTTGTCCAGAGCTTTTCTTACCATATCTCCAAAATCATGAAGACTTGAGGGGTTACCATAATTTTTTTTAAAATATGGCTTCATATATTCAAAAACTCTATCATCAACTCTTGTAGTGGAAGCATTATCAAAGAAAATTTTTTCTTTACTCATAACAATTACTTTTATGTTTGATTATAATTACTATTATTATAGTATTAGTAATAATAAACTGATTATTACATAAATCATTTTAAATAGATTATTCTAAAAATCAACTTAATATCTTATGTCATATGCTTTTAATAGTTGATATTGTTGACAAATATGTCATAAATCTTTAGTATTTAAGTATTATGACTAAGAAGATGTATAGCTTTAGATTAAATAAAGACTTAGTGGATAATGCAAAAAAAATTGCTGAAAATATGGATATATCATTATCGTTATTTATCAGTTGTTTAATAAAAGAAAAAATAAGTAATTTAAAATCTGGAAATAATGATAAAAGTTTTTTTATATCTAACGAGCTTACTCCCCAAATCTTACGTGAAATAGTTTCAGAGATAAAAGAATTAAGGTCGGATTTAAAAAAATCTCTTAAAAATAAAAATAAGAGATGATTTTCAGGTTATGATATAATACCCATATATTCATTTATCCTCTTTAAAGTTAATTCTTTTCCCAGTATTTCAATAGTTTCAAACAGAGGAGGACTGATAGCGCTGTTCCATATAGCTATTCTTATCACTTCTGCAATTTTTCTAAAACTTAAGTTTAATCTTTCTGAAATTAACCTCAAGTTCTTTTCAATGTCTTTTGCATGAAATTTACCACTTACTTCG
>JADHVM010000070.1 GCA_016783985.1 Actinomycetota bacterium | reverse complement strand
CAAGGTAAAACTTGATACTGAACTTTCTGCAGACAATTTAAAAGAGTTAGTTTCAGAATATAAAAAAATTATTAAAAAGGAAAAGGGTATAAGTTTCCCTCAAGACCCAAAAGAACAGCTCAAGATGTCAATTGATGCTGTATTTGGTTCATGGAACAATAAAAGGGCTATTACATATAGAAATCTTCATGATATTCCTCATAATATTGGAACTGCTGTTAATGTTCAGGTAATGGTATTTGGCAATATGGGTAATAATTCTGGTACAGGAGTTGCTTTTACCCGTGATCCGGCAACAGGTGAAAATGTAGAGTATGGAGAGTATTTAATAAATGCTCAGGGCGAGGATGTAGTTGCCGGGATTAGAACTCCTAAGCCTATATCAAATCTAAAAAAGGAAATGCCAGGTATTTTTAATCAATTAATAAATATATTTAAAAAATTGGAACAACACTATACAGACACACAGGATCTTGAATTTACAATTCAGGAAGGCAAGTTATATATACTGCAGACAAGAACCGGGAAGAGGACAGCAGGTGCTGCTTTAAAAATAGCGGTTGATATGGTAAACAAAGGATTAATTGATAAAAAAACTGCGGTGCTCCGGGTAGAACCTGAGCAGCTCGATCAACTTCTTCATAAACAGCTTGATGAGAAGTCAAAGGCTAATGCAGAACTTGTTGCAAAGGGATTGCCAGCTTCGCCAGGAGCAGCTTTGGGCAGAGTTGTTTTTGATGCTGATGATGCCGTAAAAGAATCAAAAAATAGGGAAGTAATACTGGTAAGAACAGAGACATCGCCTGAGGATATAGAGGGTATGGCAGTTGCACAGGGCATACTTACTGCAAGAGGAGGAATGACTTCACATGCAGCCGTTGTAGCAAGAGGAATGGGTAAATGTTGTGTTGCTGGTTGTGAGGATATAAAAGTATTTGAAGAGGAACAATATTTTACTGCAAGTGGGAAGAAGGTAAAAAAGGGTGATTGGGTCACTCTTGATGGCTCAACAGGTGAAGTATTCCTTGGAAGAATTCCTGTAGTAGACCCTGAAGTAACAGGAGATTTTGAAATTTTTATGGATTGGGTGAACGAGTTTAAAACAATTGGAGTAAGAGCAAATGCAGACACCCCCAAGGACTCTGAGATTGCTTTAAAATTTAGGGCTGAAGGAATTGGTCTTTGTAGAACTGAACATATGTTTTTTGAGAGTGATAGAATTAAGGCTGTAAGGAAGATGATTGTTGCCAGTAATGAGAAAGAAAGAAGAAAAGCTTTAATGGCTCTTCTCCCAATACAAAAAAATGATTTTATTGAAATATTTAAAGTTATGAAAGGCTTGCCAGTGACAATAAGGCTTCTTGATCCACCACTTCATGAATTTTTACCGACAGAAGATGAAGATATTAAAGAAATTGCAAAAGAACTTGGTCTAGAATTTAGGGAACTCAAAGCAACTATAGTCTCTCTTCATGAGATGAATCCTATGTTGGGGCATAGGGGATGCAGACTTTCGGTTACGTATCCTGAAATTCTTGAGATGCAAACAAAAGCAATATTTGAAGCAGCAATAGAATTAACAAAACAGGGATATGAAGTTAAGCCCGAGGTTATGATTCCTTTGGTGGGAAGTGTGAAGGAAATGAGGATACTAAAGAAGCAGATAATAAAGATTGCAGATGAATTAATAAAGAAAAGTAATGTGAGATTTGATTATAAAGTAGGCACTATGATTGAAATCCCAAGGGCTTGCATAACTGCAGATGAAATTGCGACTGAAGCAGAGTTTTTCAGTTTTGGGACTAATGATTTAACCCAGCTCACTTTTGGATTTTCAAGGGATGACTCCGGCAAGTTTTTACCTGATTATATCGAAAAAGGGATACTGGATAAAGACCCATTTGCTACACTTGACAAAAAAGGAGTTGGTCAGTTTGTTAAGATAGGAGTTGAAAAGGGTAGAAAAGCAAGAAAGGATATAAAGATTGGTATATGTGGAGAGCATGGCGGAGATCCGGATTCTATAAAGTTTTGCCATAAAATAGGTATGGATTATGTTAGCTGCTCGCCGTTCAGGGTTCCTATTGCAAGATTAGCTGCTGCTCAAGCTGCATTGGAAGAAATATAGATTAACAAAATATTAGTAGAATAGATATAAAGATTAGATTATAATTATATAAATAAGACTATAAAGACTATAGTAAGGATAAAACTATAGAGATTGTAATAAGACTATTTAAAGTTCACCTTAATATATCTCCAGGTATTTATGGTCATAAGCCAAGCACTTACAGGGAAATAACAGAATTATTTAATTTCTGAGTTTATTTCTGAATATTTGAGTATAGGGTAAAATAATTAGTGTAACTTTTATAAATATTTAATTCATGTCTTAATAATATGGCTAGAAGCTTAAAAGAAGGCGAAGTAAACGAATTAAAATCAAGGATAAGCATACAGGATATTGTTTCAAATTATGTAAATCTAAAGAAAACAGGTAAGAGCTATGTAGGCCTGTGCCCATTCCATAAAGAAAAAACTCCCTCATTTACAGTGGATTCAATAAAACAGCTTTATCATTGTTTTGGCTGTGGTGAAGGAGGGGATGTGATTAGCTTTATAATGAAGATTGAAAATATGGAATTCGTAGAAGCAGTAGAATTTTTAGCTAAAAAAGTAGGCTACAGTTTAAAATATGTTCATTCAAGATCTTCAGAGTCAGGAAGATTTAGAAACAGATTGATAGATTTAAATGAGCTTGCTAAAAAGTATTATAATTTCATATTGTTTAACAGGAAAGTTGCAGGCGCTACTTTGGATTATCTAAAGAATAGAGGATTTAAGGAAAAGACTTTAAAAGAATTTGAAGTTGGATTTAGTATAGACAGCTGGGATAGTTTTTCGGAATTTGCAAAGAAGAAGGGTTACGGTTCTAAAGAAATTTTAGAAAGCGGTCTTGCTATTAAAAGCAGAAAGAGCGGCCAGGAAGTTTATGATAGATTTAGAGGAAGGATAATGTTTCCTATAAAAGATATAGCTGGAAAGACTATAGGTTTTGGTGGAAGAATTATTAATAGTGATGATAAAGATGGAAAACAAGCAGCAAAGTATATAAATACTCCTGAAACTAAACTTTATTTAAAGAGTAAAAATATATATGGAATTTTTAAAGCAAAAAATTATATTATTGAAAATGATGAAGTATTTATTGTTGAAGGTTATACTGACGTAATGGCATTAAATCAGTTTGGTATCAAAAATGTAGTGGCGAGTTTAGGTACTGCTCTTACTTCAGATCAGATAAAACTTATAGGAAGATTTACAAAAAATATAGTATTAGTTTTTGATAGCGATAAAGCAGGTATGAATGCTTCTCTTAGAGGAATTGAAAGACTGAAGGAGTATAATGAAAGACTTGACTTGTACCATGAAAGTAATATTGATATTAGAGTTGCAATACTTGAGAAAGGTTATGACCCTGCGGATTTTATTATTAAAAAGGGCAGGGATGATTTTTTAAGAAAAATTAAAAGTGCTATTGGGATAATTGATTTTACTATAGATGTAACATTGGAAAAGTATGATATATCAAATTTTAATGAAAAAATGAAAGCAAGTGATAAGCTGTTAAGATTTATTTTAACACTTTCATCCAGGATGATTCAGGAGGAATGCATAAAAAAAATAGCTGAAAAATTAAATTTAAATGAAAACTTATTGCTTGAAGAAATGTTAAAAAAATCGAGTAAATATGCCGATAGTATAATTAGTGGTACTGAAAGAGAAAGCATATCACCATTAAAAAATATAGAAATAGAAGCTTTAAAATTAATGGTAAATGGTATTGGAGATTCAGTTAGCGGCTTGATAGAGTTAGGTCCTGAACATTTTAGATTTGAAGATACAAGAGAGCTTTTTGTGCTGTTGAAAAAAGAAATTGAAGAGGTTGAATCGAAAGAGAAAAAAATAAACTTTCCAATAGAAATTTCGTCGGTTGACATTGGAACCGATGAAGTAAAAAAGTTATATAATTATATTATTTTTAGTAAATTAAGATATAAAGATGAGGACTTAATTTGCAATGAGGTATTAAGTAACTTAAAAAGAATTTTTATTTCTGGAAAGATTGAAGAAATTAGAAATAAAATGATAGAGCTTGAGAATACACAGAAAAAAATTAGATTGAGTATAGAAAAAACAAAAATAGGTAATACAGAAGAAAAGGAAATAGAAGATAAAATTGATGAGTTAAATTATGAAATAAATGAGCTAGAAAAAGAAAAAAGGAAATTAATTATAACTTAATTTTTTAATAATGCCATATAAAATGTAATATTTAGTTTATTGGTTATTTAAATAAATATTTATGATATTTTTTAGATATATTTTGAGGTGATTAAATTATGAAAAAAGTGTCTGAATTTAAATTAGAAGAAGTAAAAGAATTAATAGGTAAGGGTAAAGAAGAAGGCTTACTCACTACAGAAGAGATCAGTGAAACTCTTTCGGATATTGATTTAACAAAGGAACAAATAGAAAATATTTATGATGTAATACAGAATCTGGGGATTGAAATTGTTAGTGAGGATGATGATGATATTGACAATATAATACAAAGAAAAAAAGAAGAAAATTTAAAGAAGAAATTAGATTTTACGATAAAATCACCAACAAATGACCCAGTCCGTATGTATTTAAAAGAAATTGGCAAGGTTAGGCTTCTTGCTGCTATTGAGGAAGTTCAGCTGGCTAAAAAAATTGAGAAAGGAGATATGGATGCAAAGAGCAGGTTGGTTGAAGCAAATTTAAGGTTAGTGGTGAGTATAGCAAAAAAATATGTAGGCAGGGGAATGCTATTTTTAGATCTTATACAGGAAGGGAATTTGGGATTAATTAGAGCGGTAGAAAAATTTGATTATACTAAAGGTTATAAGTTTTCGACATATGCAACCTGGTGGATACGGCAGGCTATTACAAGAGCTATTGCAGATCAGGCAAGAACTATTAGGATTCCTGTACATATGGTGGAGACTATTAATAAATTAATAAGAACTCAAAGACAGATGCTGCAGAAACTTGGTAGAGAACCGACTCCTGAAGAAATAGGAAAGCATATGAATTTTTCTTCAGAAAAAGTAAGAGAAATTATGAAAATATCCCAGGAGCCTGTATCACTTGAGACACCTATAGGTGAAGAAGAAGATAGTCATCTTGGAGATTTTATAGAGGATTCTGAAGTTGAAGCTCCATTAGATGCTGCATCTTTTATAATGCTCCAGGAGCAGCTGCAGGAAGTATTAGGTACCTTAAATGATAGAGAAAGGAAAGTTATACAACTTAGGTTTGGCCTTCAGGACGGGCATCCTAGAACGTTAGAGGAGGTTGGCAGAGAGTTTGGTGTAACCAGGGAAAGAATAAGGCAGATAGAGTCTAAAACTTTAGGTAAACTAAGACATCCCAACAGAAGTGGAGCTTTAAAGGATTTTTTAGAGACTTAAGTATTTTCTTGTCACAGAGGCCAAATTATTTGCTTGAAATATACTTCCTTTATATTATAATATCACAGTCTAAACTTTTTGTTCCCCGGTAGCTCAATGGTAGAGCGTTCGGCTGTTAACCGAAATGTTGTAGGTTCAAGTCCTACCCGGGGAGCCAATATTATATTTCAAGTTGTAGAATATGAATTAAAAACTGTATCTAGTGTATGATTTTCCAAAATTGGTTCTGAGGTAATAATAAAAACTATCTCAAATTTATCATTTATTAAATGTTTTTATAGGCCC
>JADHVM010000069.1 GCA_016783985.1 Actinomycetota bacterium | reverse complement strand
ACACACCCCACATAAGATCTCCAAAGTTTAGCCCGTAACCTGAGCCAGAAACAATCACATTTGTAAAATATACAGGAAATACTACTGTCATAATAACAACAGCAAATGAAGTATTTGCAAAATCATACATAGCCCAGGAAATTATGGGAAGCTTAAAAAGAGCTTTTATTTTTAGCAATTTTGCCATTTTTAAAAAATCTCCTTTTATATATTAAATATACACAGGTTGAAATTAAAACAATGACCATGTATAAAAAAGTCCTGTGGATAGTGATAGTATTACCTTTACATAATTTTTCATACTTCAATATTTTTCTGCAGTCATGTTATTAGAAGTTCTATGGATCAATCAAAATTTAAATAAATCTTGCCAAAATCAATACCTAAAATATTCTTTCTTCTGTATTTTTCCTTAATTTTTATTTTTGCAGATAAAAGATCTTTATTCTTTATTCCGTTTTTTAGAGACAGGTATGCTTCAATATAAGCAGCAAGGTCATCTGCTGCTTTAACAAGCTCGCCATCTCTTACCCCTGTATTAGAAAATTCATTTTCCGTAAACATTCTTATCTCGGTATGCCACTTATCAGGAATTAACTTGTATATTCTTTTCTCCATTTCCTGGCGTTCATAATCCTTTATAAGTTCATCCAACCCTTCAATTGATTTTTTTACAGGATTAATAATATCTCTTGTAAGAACTTCAGGTAAATCGTGGAATAGACCTGTAAAATAATTATTTATACATCTAGCACTGTCCACTCCTGCAATATAAGAAAATAAATATGAAAATATAGCAACAATTAACATGTGACCCAAAACTGAAGTTTTGGGAACTCTATATAAATGGCTCCAGCGTATCTGAAATCGCAGCTGTCCGCATATATTTATAAAATCTGTCAGGTTCTTGGACTCCAGCAGCTGCTTCATACCTAGCAGATCAGAATATCTTGCCTGCTGCCTGAATATACTTTCACTAATTTCATCAACCATATACCCTTCTGGATTTGAGCGCTTTATTATATTAAACTCCCATTTAGTTACATAAAAGTGGGCAGCACCTATAATTTTTCTATTTATATCTTCTATACCGCCGGTAAGGTAGTTTTTAAAACGGACAAGGAAATCCTCACCAAGATAAGAAACTACAGGGCTGATTTTACTATAGACCCATTTATTTAATTTCCTGTACTTTTCACTGTCTTCCTTTATGGCATGGAAAAGAGGCGGTTTTATATCAGTCAATACTATACGCTGCAAAAACTCAAAAAGTCCTGCTTCTATTATTTTTATCCAGTTAATATCTTTGTTGCCAGCATCCTGCTCACACTTGCCCAATACATATGCAACTACCATCTTGTGCGCCTGCTTATCAAGTTCAGAAATATCAATAGCTCGTATCTGATCATTCCATCTTACCATGCTTGCAGCTTCATAGATTTTTAACAGTAGTTGATTTTCTATCATAAATTCTGCTCCTGCAGTATTGCCTTTCTAATTTTATTTATAAAATATTATATCAAAATACTAATAACCTGGTTACTAAAATATCATACTCTCAGTATCTTACTTTCAATATCTCACTCTTTAGAATCAAGAAAAGTTCTTTGTAGCATTTTATCACATAAAATCATATATCAATTATAAATTTGATGTTTAAATTCTGTATAATTTAATTAACATCAAGGATCTCAATATTTTTTACAATTTCTACATTATCTCCCCAATAAGTATAGGCATAAAAGTGATAATTTTTCAGAGTACTGTCATTCCTTATAAAAGACATGTAAACATAAACATTTTTTAAATTTTCAAAAGTGGAATAAATTGAATCTCCATTATTATCATCAAATGTTGGATCAAATGGAACCCAGCCATAATTATCCAAATAAACTTCCACCCAATCATGACCTGTATTTAAATCCCGTGCTTCTATTGTATACCCTCCTACAGCTCTTGCAGGAATATCACATGCCCTGCAGAGTGTAATCAAAAAATCTGAATAACAGGAGCAATCTCCACCTTTTGAGTTAAGCGTATCTACAGCACCAACATCTTCTGGTATGTAATCTGTATATGTTAAATGATCCAATACGAAATCATATATTTCTTTAAGCTGATCTATCTTGTTTTCCTGTGTAAAGCTTTTACTGATCTCCTGAATTTGATGATTATCCTTTTCAATAAAATCTTCTTCTTTTATATATTCGCTAATATTATCTGCGCCAATGCTGTTATCTTCTTCTAAATCATTGTAATTTTCAGAAGCTATGGCTAAATCATAATCACAAATCTCCATCTCAGATAATATACTGAAACTTAAATCATCTTCAGGCTTAATAATAAATTTTGCATACTTATTACTACCAACTACAAATGTCTCATCAGGAGTCATTGAATACACAGTCTCATATACATTTTGCCTGTACTCATAATCAGCAGGAATCAGAGTAGTAAACTCTATTTTTTCTGTTTTTCCTATTAACTTTATATCATAGGAAATCATAAAATTAATTTTTAATGGCTCTGAGTAGTAGTATTTCTCTTCCTGTTCATTTCCATTTCCTTCTTTATCTTCATTTTCACTGTAAATTATCCCACTATCAGATTCTAGTTCTTCTGGTTCTTCGACATCAAATTCAGATGCCGCGCCATCTTCTTCAGTTTCTACATCATAAATGCTATTAAATGCCCCTCTTATTTTTTCACCTAAATCTATACTATCTACTACCCGAACACAGCATCCGCTAAGAATAAAAACCGTGCTAAAGACAAGAATTGTAATCAACAGAATAAAAAGTAAGTAAAATCTATTTTTCTTCATAAAGTTACCTTCACTTATCGCCGTTTCCTGCATTCACTAATATCATTAATATAGATATCTATAAATAAATCTATAACAATTTTATAAAAAGTTAATAAAATAGCAAATATTATATTAGTTACTGACTCTTTAATAAGTCTAAAAAATTTGATATTAAAACAATTCCTTCTATTACTTTTATGCTTCTTTTGTATTAAAATTATTAAATGATTGCTAGCAGGTTAATAAATAGGAATAAACAGGAATATAAATAAAAAAAGAAGGTATTAACATGAGGCAGGAAAATTTTAATTTTACGGCTGGTGATAGGGAAAATATATTTGTCTACAGGTGGGCCCCGGAAGATAAAAGCAACACAAAGGTAGCCCTCCAAATAGCTCATGGTATGGCTGAGCATGCTGGCAGGTATAAAAACTTTGCAGAATTTTTAACTAGTAGGGGTTTTATTGTTTATGCAAATGATCATAGGGGACACGGCAAGACAGCTGGTTCTATTGAAAATGTTGGCTATATTGCAGATGATCATGGATGGGATATTGTAGTAAATGATACTCATGAACTAACAAATATTATAAAGAAAGAAAATCCAGGTTTGCCTGTCTTTATTTTAGGGCACAGCTTTGGATCACTTATCTTAAGAGATTATATCTCCTCATTTGGAAATGATATTAATGGAGCAATAATGTCAGGTACAAGTGCAGATCCAGGTCTTTTGGGTGTTATTGGGAAGATACTTGCAAAAAGGGAAACTAAGAAAAAAGGTAAAAGAGCTAAGAGTCCACTTCTAGACAATCTTTGCTTTGGCAAGTTTAATAAAGCTTTTAAGCCAAACAGAACAGATTTTGACTGGCTAAGCAAAGACATAGAAAATGTGGATAATTATATTAAAGATCCTTACTGTGGTGATGTCTTTTCAGCAGTCTTTTATTATGACCTTATCGTCGGGGTTAAAAAGATAAACAGCTTTGATAGTATAGATAGAATACCAAAAGACTTGCCGATCTTTTTACTCGCTGGCCAATATGATCCTGTTGGAAACAACACAAAAGATGTAAGCAAGGTTTATAAAGCTTTTAAAAAAGCAGGCATTAAAGACGTAAACTATAAATTTTACAGCGGTGCAAGGCATGAAATTTTAAATGACTTTCGTAAGGATACTGTCTATAAAGATATACTGGAGTGGATAAATAATCACCTTTAGGAATATGTAATTAAAATATTTTTCCTTTAATCCTCTGTAAGTTAGCAATTAAAGTTTGCAAGATATTCAGTGTGAGATTTGTCTCACTGCAATTCATTTTTTAATTGATGTGCGTCTGGATAACTCTCTTGCTTTAGCAAAATTAGAGTTATTGAAAAAGTATGGCCGCTACTCTGTACAGATTATTAAAGATGCAGAAGAAAGAATACGAGGTAAATAATATGAGTGTGATGAGTTTACGTTTAAGTAAAGAAGAAATAATGCGGATATCTAAGCTGTCAGCACAAAAAAAAGAAGGAAAATCAGAAGTTGTCAGGGAATTATTGCAGAAAGGCTGGATATTCCAATGGCTTAAAAAATATCATGCTTTTTAATTTTCTATATTCATGCTTGCAATTATATCCACTCCGCTGCCAATGATATTTTTAGCTATAATATCACCCATTTTAATTGGTGGGGATACTTTTATTTTCCTTACCTCTTTTATAATTTCTAAAATTTTATCCTTTGGTGCAGGCGTTACACTCCTTACAGGAAGCCTGTTAAAAGCAGCCTCCCTTCTACCTTGTGTTTTCAGCTTTATAGTAGTTGTAAGTATTCTTCGTGGATCCTTTATCTCCTCTTCTGCAAACTTTATCCCCTTCTTGCACTGACTGCCGCTAATAGAAACTATTTTATTATTTTCTATATTAATCTTAAGCTTGCAGCCTAAAGGGCAAGTTACACAGGTAATTTTTTTCTCACTCATTTTAAATTTCTATCTTTCTACTCAATTATTTTTCCAACTTACTATTTATTTATTTTTCTAAAATCCTGCTTTAGATATTTTATACTATACTTTTATATCAATTCCTATAACACTCTTGCAGGGTAGTGCTGCTTTTGTGAATTGTTCCTTTTTTATTTTTATAAATACCAGCTCTCCAGGATTTACATACTTCACCTTCTTTTTATAACCCAATCCGCTAAATTCAACATGGGCATCCCTTGCAGGTTGACCTGGCCTTATCCTAAACAAAACATCTGAGCTGCCACTAACTCTTTGCGGTACCACATAAGCAATACCTTTACCTGCTTTAATATCTATAAAATTATTTTTTGCCTTCCAGCCCCTTAAATAATTTAGGGCACTCTCTGCAGCAACATACCCGTCTACAGTAACATTATCAACAAGATCGTTTACATATAAAGAATTTCCACAGGCAAAAATCCCCTCCGTGCTTGTCTGTAAATTTTCATCAACAATTGGACCATTCGTTCTGCTGTCAAGCTTAATCCCGCAAGTCTTAGAAAGTTCATTTTCCGGTATCAGCCCAACAGATAGAAGCAAGGTGTCACAGGGGATTTTTTTACCTGAAGCACATTCAGGATTTAAACTGCCATCAACCTTTGAAATACAAACAGCTTCTATTCTTTTATTTCCATAAATCTTAGTAACAGTATGACTTATAAAAAGTGGGATATCATAGTCTTCAAGGCACTGGGCAATATTTCTTATAAGCCCTGTTGAAAATGGCATTAGTTCATAAACACCCTTAACATTGCACCCTTCAAGTGTTAGCCTTCTTGCCATTATAAGGCCAATATCTCCCGAGCCTAAAATTATAATATCCTTTCCCGGTAGACAGCCTTCAATATTTACCATTCTCTGAACAACCCCTGCAGTAAATATACCAGAAGGCCTCGTACCTGGTATATTCAGTTGGCCTCTTGTTCTTTCCCTGCACCCAAGAGATAAAATAATTGATTTTGTTTGTATTTTTTCTATGCCATTTATTTTGCCGGAAACTATTATATTTTTCTCTTCATCAATTGATAGAACCATAGT
>JADHVM010000068.1 GCA_016783985.1 Actinomycetota bacterium | reverse complement strand
TTTTATATTATATTGGTTTTTTCTCTTAGTTTTTATTATAAGTGTAATAAGAGGTGTACTATGTTTTTTATATTATTATTTTGACATGCTTGTCAGTAATTATTTATTGACATGTATTTTCATAGATAGAACCAGGATTTTACTGTTAAATGAAGATATATTTATACCAGAGTTAGCTTTATAGGTTCAATTAATATATACCCTACCATGTTACTCACTATTTATTTGTTGGCTACTGTACGCAATGTTAGAACCGCGATTATGATTTCAGGTGAAGTTATTTTTATAACAGAAATAAGATTATAAAATTTCCAATTATTCAAAATCCATAGGTTGGCTTAAAAACGTTTCATAAGTAATAATACCTAAAGAAGAATCATCATACCAGTGCTACCACTAAGTCTTTGGCCAATCTCCCAGCTTTTTCATAAGTTAGTTGTATTATTCCAAGACTTGTCAGAAAGGTTTTTTTAATTACACTTGCCATGGTACCTCTCTTATGAAATTACAGAAAATTAGACTTTAAATTCATAAAAATAGTTTCATTTCTTAATCCATAAAATATAACTATTCTGGTAATATTTTACTCTTTCTCTCCTTTTCCTTTACAGTCTTTCTCTCTTCAGTTCTTATTTCTTTTTGAGCAGTAAATCCAGTGATGGTAAGATTAGTCTTTAAAACATTAAAGCCAATGTTTTCAGTAACGAATTCAGAAGCCTTCTCTCTAATCTGGGCCATTTTCTTTTCCACATTTACACCTCTGGAAATTTTAGTATATACATTGACTACTATACCTTCTTTCTTTGGTCCCACTTTTACTTTTAAATTGCTTACATATTCTATCTGGGATAGACTTCTTTCAATCCTCTTATTAAGAGCTTTTAGGGTAACCATATCAGATCCAGTGCCAGATTCAGATAGCTTAGCTACTTTTAGTTTTCTTCTATAAAACTCAAAGAATAGCAAGAGAATACAAATACCTACCAACACCAAAAATATTCCAGCTGTTAGATAAGGGTTTATGGTGGCTATAGAGACTATGGTCCTATTGGATATATCAGTCCATATAAAGAGATTAGTAAACTTGTTTACCCCAGCTACAATGGAAAACACCACTATAAATATCAGTAGAATTACCACTACAATTCTATTGAAAATATTCATTATACACCTCCTAATTTATTCTTCTTTAAATATTTTTTGCACTCTTATTTTATTAAGATACTATTAATTCTCTCAAATTCTTTAGATGAGTTTTTATCTTTAACTTAAAGCCACTTTTTCCTTTTAAAGTAAATAATCATAGTAACACCTATAATTAGGACCACTATCCAGAATACAATATAGCTCCAGGGCCAGCCAAGTTCGGGCATATTAGAAAAATTCATTCCATATATACCTGCAATAAATGAAAGAGGAATAAAGATGGTAGCGATAATAGTTAAAACTTTCATTACTTCATTCATCCGGTTGCTAACGCTTGATAGGTATATATCCAGCATCCCGGAAAGCATATCCCTTAGGGTCTCTACTGTATCAATTACCTGGATTGTATGGTCATATATATCCCTTAAATAAACAGAAGTAGTCTTTTTAATAAGAGAAAGTTCACCTCTTTCAAGTTTATTTACTACTTCCCTTAAAGGCCATACAGACTTTTTAAGATAAAGCATCTCAGTTTTTAAATTATGTATGGTATTTAAAGTTTCCTGGGTGGGACTTTTTATAATTTCGTCTTCCAGCCCTTCTATTTTCTCGCTTATTTTCTCCAGGATAGTAAAGTAGTTATCCACTATAGCATCAAGGAGCAGGTAGGAAAGGTAATCAGATCCTACCTTTCTAACCCTACCCTTGCCATTTTTTATCCTTTCCCTTATTGGATCAAATATATCCCCTTCAGATTCCTGAAGAGATATTACATAGTTTTTACCTAATATTAAAGACACTTGCTCAGAGGATATTTCATCTTCTTTCTCATCATAAGAAAGCATTTTTAGGACAATATAGATATAGTTTTCAAAATCTTCAAGCTTTGGCCTCTGGTCTGTATTTAGAATATCTTCCAGAGTTAAGAGGTGGATACTAAAGCATTCTCCCAAATCTTTTAATAACTTGGTGTTTTCAATCCCATCCACATTTATCCAGGTTATCGTAGGCTTATTTTTATAGAGTATACATTCTTTTAGGTCTTCTATCTCTAGTTCTTGGAAGGATTTTTTATCATAATCTATTACGGTGATTTTAGTTTTTGCTTTCCCCTTTTTTCCTATATGAACCAGAGAGCCTGGAGGAAGACCGGCCTTTTTTGATCTTTTTTTAATGAATCTAACCATATAGTCTCCTTTAACTTAATACTTTTCAACTACTTCTATAAGATCTGTGGTATTCCTTACCTCTCTGTTATCAGTTTAAGCTTTAACGGGGTACTATTTAGGATAAACTTATATGTTTTTACATGCATCTATTATATAACAATATCTACATAAATTTAAATTCTATATAAAAGTACGTTAATGAATAGAATTATAAAGAATCTAATCCCAAGATTTTTAAATAAAAACTCTTTATAAATTTGTCGTCTAATGTGCTTATCGTATTACCGGGTTCATACCTGGATTTATTAGAACAGGAGAATTATAGAAGAACCCAAAAGATAGATGATTTTCAAAGCAATCTGGATAAATTTTAATTACTTAAATTTACTTTATTGGGATTATTATAATTTTAAAAATTTAGATAATAATGTATCTAAAGTGGCTGGCTATAGCGAACGATGTTAGAACCACTATAATGGCTTCAGATGGAGATATTTTTATACCTGAGTTAAGTTTTTAGTATATATTTATTATCTAACCTACCATTTCACTCACTATTTATTGGCTGCCCCAAGGTGTGAAATATCGAACCAATTTTTTAAAAGAATTAAATACTTTTAGAGATCTTAATATCCTTTAAGATAATGTTACCATAACTTTTTCTGCAAACTTTCTTATATTTTCAGTATTTATCTTTGACACAGGTTCTTTAGTTTCTGATGCTTTTTGTATCATATTTCTAAACATTGGGTTCATCTTATCCAAGTTAAACTCATAACCAAAGTAACCTTTAGCTACTGCTTTAGTAAGTAGATCTTCTGGAAACCCTTTTTTTATCTCATTTTCCCAGTTTTCATCTGATCCACACATAAAGACACCAGTTTTTATATTTAAAAGGGTATTTAAATTTCTTTTTACAAATTTTTTTACATAAGCATTCATTCTTGCAATAAGAAAAGACCCTCCTACTACAACCAAATCATAATTTTCCGGGTTTACTCTTTTGTCCTTTTTTAAATCTGCAAGTTCAACCTCATAGTTCTTTTCTCTTAGAAACTCTGCAAGCATGCCTGCACATTTTTCTGTTGTCCCAAACCTTGTTGCATAAGCAATAAGTATTTTCATTTTAATATTTCACTGTCTTATAATATAAGGAAAATTATAAAGTAAAATCTTTAATAATCAATATCACTATTTTAATTTTTAAACTTTAAATAATAACGTGAAGACATATTTTTTGAGATATAGTTCCGATTTCATAAAGTGCTCAATTTTTACTGTGATATAGTTCCTATTAACAGGCTATTAGGAGGTATTGGCAGAACATTGCTCATATGGCCATGACATACATACCTGAAAGTGGCTGGCCCGGGTTGCGAAATTTCGAACCATTTTATAAAGGGATTAAGCAGGATTAAAGAGTTATTTACATTAAAAATATAAATAATGGTTATCTTTCTATATTACGACCTTTTAAGTAAGAGTTAATTTTCAGATTTTTGCAAAAAGAATCATATAGTGATGTCCATATTTCTTCTCGCATTTCGGACAATATGCATAATGAATGTAGTACTCATCATTTTTGGGAACTTTCTCCCCTTTTTTTTCTAAATAGATATTCATATCCTTTACAAATTCGGGAATTGCATTATATGGACCGTCGTACACTTTGGCTATGAATTCGCCAGGAATTTTAACATTGTTCGCTCCGGGAACATTCCCAGTTACAGAAATGTAAATGTTTGATTTAAATGCACTCGGGTCTTGAAATAAAACTAAAACTTCATCTTTTTTTGAATCTATCTTATTTGAACTTGTTGCAAGGCCCATCATCTTAGTTATCTTTTTCCCAATCATTGGTGGAAAAGGCATATGGAATAGGGTGGGAATAGTTTCTTTGATAAATTGTTTGTTGCCCCAGTTGAATGTTTTTTTATCCCATTTTTCAGGATTAAATTCAGGGCAACATTCATTGTTTTTATTGTCCATATTATTACTTTACCAAATTTTAAGGAATCTGTATAGTAGCGCTGTCCCTGGCCAGGAAGGATTCGAACTTTAATTAATATCTCTAATAATTTACAAATATTATTATTATTAAATGTATTAAGAAATGGAGGCGGCACCCGGATTCGAACCGGGGATAAAGGTTTTGCAGACCTCTGCCTTACCACTTGGCTATGCCGCCCTTCTAAATACAAAGTAATATAATATTATAAGATAATATAGAATAAAAGTTAAGTATTCAAAACACTTTGTTTCAGCCGAGTAGAGATGCCTTCTTCTATTATTTAACAATTTACTATATTACAGTTATAAATAAATGTAATTTTTTTAAATGAAGATACCATCTATACTTAAACCACAGTTAGGACAAGCTTCATTTACTATTTTATTTTCAGTAATAGAAAATCCTACCCTTTTAATAAGTAGATTTCCACATTTATAGCAATAAGTATTCTCATATTCACTTCCGGAAATATTTCCACCATAAACATATTTTAACCCTGCCTGTTTCCCTATATCTATAGCCTTCTGAATTAGATTTATATCTGTAGGAGGAATATTTGATTTATATTGAGGATAATATGCACTTATATGCCAGGGTATATCATTACCAGTAGTTACCAAAAAGTTTGCTATTTTTTTAAGTTCCTCATTAGAATCATTAAGACCAGGTATAATAAGTGTTGTTACCTCTACCCATATCCCCATTTCTTTCATTATCTTTATATTGTCAAGTACAGGTTTTAATTTCCCACCAACTTTATCCTTGTAAAATTCTTCAGAAAAACTTTTTAAATCCACATTCGCTGCATCTAGATATGGCTCAATCATTTCCAGGCACTGCTTGGTCATAAACCCATTTGTAACAAATACATTTTTTATATTCTCATCATTAGCCAATTTAGAAGTATCATATGCCAATTCAAAAAAAATTGTAGGTTCTGTGTATGTGTATGAGATACTCTTACAATTATATTTCAAAGCATTTCTTACAAGTTGTTCAGGTGAAATACTTTTACCCTCTATTTGTCCATGATCAGAAGGCATCTGAGAAATTTCATAATTCTGGCAGAAAAAACACCTAAAATTACAACCAGGTGTTGCAATAGAGAGCGATAAGGTTCCTGGTAGAAAATGAAACAGCGGTTTCTTTTCAATTGGATCAACGTTTTCTGAAATAACCTTGTCGTATGAAAGAGAATATAATACTCCACCTATATTTTGCCTGACTCCACATTTCCCTTTTTTGCTCTTTTCTACTACACATCTATGATAACAAAGGTCGCATCTCACCTTATCATCTTTTAATTTCTTATATAAATATGCTTCTTTTGCCATATTAGCTATTTTATTTGAATACATTTAGTATAATATTTACTTATAGAATAATGCTTTATTCTAAAAAGGTAAATATAGGTAATCTATTATTTTTTCTGGTATTCCACTGTTTAAAAAATTCGAACTAGATACTTATAGATTTTATCTTATATTCAAATTATATACTAATTATTACTTTAGTTGACAATACTAGTTGCTTTAAGATC
>JADHVM010000067.1 GCA_016783985.1 Actinomycetota bacterium | reverse complement strand
CTTAATATAAACATGGTCAGAAGGAAAGATGACAGATTATACGGACATACCAGGGTTAAGACTATAATAGGTTGGTGTAAAAAATATAATATTGGCAGTTTAATTGTGACCCACTGTGGGAAACAAATAGTTACTATGGATAAAAAAGAACTTGCAGGCAGGCTGGAGGAGTATACGGAAGGAAAAATTAATGTGATAGTAGCTTATGACGGGTATAGGATGGAATTATGAAAATAAATTATGAATTTAGAGAAGAATAAATATATTTTAAAGTTATAAAACTCAAACGGGCAAGGAATATAACTTGCCCGTTTTTTTGATGCTACGTTATTTATAATTTTTTGTTGTTAAGTCAGACCACCTCCTTTTTAAGGTTAATGGAGTAGTAAAATTCAACAGCTGCACTTTTTGCATGGTCTTCAAATATCGCCTTTCCAGATGTTAACATCCTTAATGTAGCAGAAGAACATGAAGATTTTCTGGAGATTTCCTGAAGGGCTTGTAAAGTATATGGAATATTCACTCCAAAATTTCTTCATTATTTTTTATTATAATTTCCCTAAAAACATAAAAAGGGGAAAAGATGAATATAAATAAAAGAAAAACTATCCTTGTTATAGTTTCTGCTATAACCGTCCTTTTAATTTCAATTATTTCTGTATCTTGTATGGGAGGTTTTCCTGGTTCTACCGGGGAAGTAGCTGATCAGGGTATTGAAGTATTTGAAATACAGAGAGGTGATATCCTGCAGATTGTTTCAACTACCGGTTCTATAGATTCAAAAGTCCAGAATAGCTACACTCTTCAGGGTTCGGGGGAAATAATATCAACTTTAGAGAAAGGTGATGCCTTTAAAAAAGGAGATGTACTGGTGAAAGTAGATAATTCAGAAGGTTTGCTCCAACTGGAAAAAATCGAAAAGAATTTAAAACTTTCAGAAATCTCTCTGAAAGCGGCGAAGTTAAATTACCAGAAAGCTCTGGATGCAAATCATATTACCATACAGTTGGCAGATCTTAATACTGAAAAGGCAGAAGAGTCTACCAAAAGCGCACTGGATTCTCTGGAAAATGCTAATGAAAAAGGGGAATCATCATCTATATCTCAAGCAGAATCTTCTTATAATCAATCACTTCTTAATGAGTCCACTACTTACTGGAGTAATTTATCAAGCCTCCAGTCATCAGAAGCGCAAATGGAATCAACAAGGGATAATGTAAATCAGGCAGGAATACAGTTGGAGCTTGCTAAAATGGACCTGGAGTCAGCCAAAGAAGATCTTGATGACTATATATTATATGCTCCTTATGATGGAATAGTTATTTCATCTGATTTCGAGGTAGGCAAGCAGGCAGGAGGATCTACCATGATCTCTCTTATAAGTGATGAATTCATTGTAAAAGTAACAGTCAGTGAGAATGATATATCCAAAATATCTGAAGGTAATAAAGCTTTGATCACCCTGGATGCCTATTCTGATCTGGAGTTTACTGGAAAAGCGATTGAAATCATTCCTATCTCGACCAATGACAGCGGAATCATATCCTTTGAAGTATTGATAGAATTTGAAACAGGAGAAGATATCGATATTTATTACGGCCTTTCGGCTAATGCATCTATCATAACCCGGAAGGCAGAGAATGTCCTATATGTTCCTATTCAATCAGTATACAAAGAAGATGGAAAGAGTTATGTGGATCTTTTAATATCGGATCAGGTAGATACGGAGAATTTAAGCCAGGCAGTAGAGAAAGTGGAAGTCACAACAGGTATAAATGATTATCTTTATATTGAAATAACTTCCGGGCTTAAAGAAGGAGATATAATCGTTACTTCAAGAATACAGTGACCTATTAAAATATTATGAATAAAGGATGGGAATAAATAATGGAGCAAAAAGTAATAGATATGAAAAATATTACCAAAGTATACAGGATAGGTAATATAAGAGTAAATGCCTTAAGAGGAGCTGACCTAACTATAAGAAAGGGTGAATTTGTAGCAATTATGGGTCCTTCAGGATCAGGGAAATCAACCCTTATGAATATTATCGGTGCACTTGATATTCCGACCTCTGGCACATACTTTCTTGGGGATGTTGATATAAGCAAATTAAATGACAATCAACTTGCAGAGATAAGGAATAAAAAGATCGGATTTGTCTTTCAGACTTTTAATCTTCTTTCAAAATCCAATATTATGGGAAATATTGAGCTTCCTTTGATCTATTCCAGGAAAAGCCCAAAAAAGTCCAGAAAAAAACTAGTAAGTGATGTAATAAAGTCAGTAGGGCTTACAGGTTGGTCAAGGCACCGTCCCAGTGAGCTTTCCGGAGGTCAGAGGCAGAGGGTGGCTATAGGAAGAGCCCTTATAAATGATCCGGCCGTGATACTGGCCGATGAACCTACAGGGAATCTGGATTCAAGGACAGGAGAAGAAATTTTAGCTATCTTTCAGGACCTGAACAAACAGGGGAAAACAATTCTTTATGTTACCCATGAGCTTGAACTGGCCAGACACGCTCAAAAAATAGTTTACATAAGGGATGGGGTGGTCATCAATGAAGAGAAGATCGATGATCCCATTGATGCCAGGCAAAGACTTAAAAACATGCCGAAACTGGAAGAAAAAATACATGACCTGGAGGAGAGTAATTCAAAATGAAAAGAATATTTGAAAATATAAAAATTGCATTTAAATCCCTGGGTTCAAACAGGTTGAGGACTTTCCTGACTATGCTGGGGATTATAATCGGGGTAGGCGCAGTCGTAGCAGTTATGGGAGTAAGTGCTGGTGTTGAAGCATCTATCATTGAAAATGTGCAAAGCGTGGGAGCT
Source organism: Actinomycetota bacterium (assembly GCA_016783985.1). The sequence continues at coordinate 3,065 of JADHVM010000067.1, read as the reverse complement.
AATATGATCACTATTTCTCCAGGAAGAGAGCAGGCCGGTGGTCAGGAAGAGATGAGGCGCCGGTTTGGAAATGGTGAAGAAGAAGAAGTGGCCGAAGGAGATCTCTATCTTGAAGATGTATATGCACTGGAAAGGAAAGCCGAGCTTTTAAATGAAGTGGTACCGACTTATACTGGAAGAAACTCGACAATATCTTATCTAAGCTGGAGCGGTACGACCAGCATTATTGGTACAACAGAAGACTATCTTATAGTGCAGGGATATGAAATAGACAGGGGCAGTTTTTTTACCGAAAGTGATGTAGCAAATATGTCAAATACAGTGGTATTGGGAGATACAGTAGTCAGTGATTATTTTGGTAAGATAAATCCTGTAGGTGAAATAATAAAAATAAACGGTAAAAATTTTACAATCATAGGTACTGTCAAATCAGCAGGCTCTTCTTTTGGTATGGATCCTGATGATGCTGTTTATATACCTATCACCACTGCCCAGTACAAAATCTACGGGGTTGATACAGTAGACAGCATTTCAGCCAAAGTGATCAGTGAAGAGCTGGTTGAAGAAGCTACCGAAGAAGCAAAGGAAATACTCAGAATGCAGCATAATATATTACCGGGTGGAAGCAATGATTTTAGAATAAGTGGAAATACCCAGATACTGGAAATGGCAAGTACAATATCCACTACTCTATCAGTTGCTCTTGGCGGGATAGCTGCCATATCACTTCTGGTGGGTGGAATAGGAATTATGAACATCATGTTTGTATCCGTTACCGAGAGAACAAAGGAAATAGGAATAAGAAAAGCAATAGGAGCAAAAAACAGAGATATTATGGTTCAGTTTCTGACCGAAAGCATAGTATTGAGTTTGCTGGGAGGAATCCTGGGTATAGGATTTGCATACCTTTTGACATGGGCACTGGAAAGCTTTATTAGTTCAATAATTACTGCAACTCCTATAATACTGGCTCTTTCATTCTCGACTGCTATTGGCCTGATATTCGGGATCTTTCCTGCTATGCGTGCAGCAAGATTACATCCTATAGACTCATTGAGATATGAATAGATGGTCTCTACCGCTGAGTAGATTAAAGGACAGGTATTTTTTATTTTATTAAATGTCTGGAAAACTATAGAATAATAAAAAGATGAAACAGAGTTTGATATATATATGAAATTATTAATTATAGAAGATGAAAAGCAGGTTGCTGATAATCTTAAAGAGGGATTGGAGCAGCATAGATTCAGTGTTGATGTAGCATATAATGGCGAAGAGGGCTATTATCTCACCCAGGAATATGATTATGATATTATAATCCTTGATCTGATGCTGCCAGACATTGATGGAGAAGACCTATGCAGGAAGCTGAGGAATGACAAGAATCAAAGTTTCATTCTTATGCTGACTGCAAAAAAACAGCTAAATAACATTATTAAGGGTCTTGACTGTGGAGCAGACGATTACCTTACCAAGCCATTTGAATTTTCAGAACTTCTGGCAAGGATAAGGGCACTTATAAGAAGGTCTTCAAAACATAAAAATAATATCTTATCAGCATCTGATATCAGTATGGATATAGAGAAAGAAAAAGTAAGCATAAGCGGCAGGGAAGTACAGCTTACTAAGAAGGAATATATGATACTGGAGTATTTGCTCCGAAATAACGGCCAGCTTATCAGCAGGAATCAAATACTTGAGCATGCCTGGGATAGAAATGTGGATATCTTTACCAATATAGTAGATACTCATATCAAAAATTTAAGAAGGAAATTAGGTAAATCTGGCAGGCTTATAAAAACTGTTTATGGCTCGGGTTACAGGGTTTTAGATGATGAATAGATAATAATTTAAAATTTAAAAATAGGTGAAATATTTGAAATTATCACTTAAAAGTAAAATACTGGTATGGTTTGGAGTCATTATATTAATTTCATTCATCCTTTATGGGTTTTTAATATTTTTTGTCTATAGTTATAATCTCAGGGGTGAAAGATATATAATCGCTTTAAGCGAACATCCGGGATTGGATCAGCTATTTATTGAACGGTTAAAAGAATTAAATAAGTCCGGCCCCTTCGGGCTACCGCCACAACTGACTATACTGCCTCCGGGACTTTTTATGAGAATATTTTTTAATATAACCGGAGGTGTATTGGTAATTATAATTATTTCAGCATCCGGGGGATTTTTAGTTCTTAGAAGAATGCTTAAACAGGTTTACTTTATAACAAGGAATGTAAAAGAGATAGATGACAAAAGACTGCATTTGAGGTTGAACCTTAGGGGGAAGGACGCTATTTCAAATATGGCGAAAACTTTTGATAATATGCTGGATAAAATTGAGGTATCATTTAAAAAGCAGAAGCAATTTATCCAGAACGCTTCACATGAACTAAATACTCCCCTTACAATAATAAAGACAAAAATTGATGTATTAAAACAGAAAAAAAGCATTACCAAAAAGGAATGTATGGAAACTATAGAATTAGTAGATAGCGAAATTATGAGGCTGTCTAAAATTACTGAGGAATTACTAACCCTGTCAGAACTTGAAGAAAATGTCAATAAGGCCAATTTAAGTCAAATTAATATAAAAAGAATTTTGGAAAAAATGCTTAAGTTATTTAAAAATCAGATTAGTTCTAAAAACCTAAAGTTGGAAACCAGCTTTAATGGAGATTTTGAGATCCTGGGAAGTAAAATACAGATAGAACAAGTTTTATTTAATCTCATAGACAATGCGGTAAAATACAGCACTCCTAAAAAAGAAATAGAAATTAGTTTAAGCAATGATAAGGATAACAAACTGTTGATTCTTGATATTACCAATATAAGTGAAATCATAAAAGAAGAGGACCTGCCCTATATTTTTGACAGGTTCTACAAGACTTCTGCCATAACTGATAAGAAGGGTTTTGGCCTGGGCCTTTCTATAAGCAAAAAGATTGTAGAAAATCATAATGGCAGTATAAAAGTGGATTATAATAAAGATAAAAAAGAAATAACTTTTAAGGTATACTTACCCCTATTTATCGAAAAATAAAAATCTACCAGGTATTTTT
>JADHVM010000066.1 GCA_016783985.1 Actinomycetota bacterium | reverse complement strand
TTTTAAATCAAAATCAAATTTTCTCCTGTTAAAAACCCCTGTCAATTCATCAGTAACAGTCAATTTTTTTATTTTTTCATAGTTTAGTGATCTTTCTATGGCATTTGAAATCACATGAGCTAAAATATCCAAAAAATATTCATGTGTGTGGGAAAAAGCTTTTGTCTTTTTTGAATCAATATAAATAATCCCTTTTACATTATTTTTTACTAAAATTGGTACACCTATCAATGAGGTCATCAAATTTCCCATTGGTACATCATGCTTAAAGTATGAATTTTTAATGTCATCAATTAAAAACTTCTTTTTTGTTTTTAAAATATATTTTATTAAAGGCATGTCAGTATTAAATTTTATTTCCCTAATGCTTTTGCCAAAACCAATCTCACTTTGCACCTTAATACTATTATCATCTCCAAGTAAAAATATTGCACAACCATTACAATTAATTACCTTGGATATTTTATCTACTGTCAAATCACAAACTTTATCCAGTTCTAATTCTGATCCAATAGAATTTACTATCCCAAAAATAGCCTTAAGGATCCTAGATTCTTTTCCAATTTTTTCTTTCATTTATTACCTTTAAATTAACATACACTAAAAGTAAAATTAGAAACTCTAATACTAGTCTGAACATAATTATACTCAATTTATTCAGCAAGGTAAAACAACAGTTTCTTTAATTACAGAATTACCGACCACTATGTTATTTTTATAATGGCTTAATTATTTAATAAAGAATAATTTAAAAATATATATCAGCTACAGTTTTAAGAGATAAAATAAAAAAATAAAACAAAACAAAGAAAAATGAGTCTATTATAAAAGGTATTTTTACCAGTAAAGAACTTTGGTTATTTTGTTTATTGTTTTAAGTTTACTATATAAAATTTATATAAGAAATATTTAATAAGAGACATCTGCTTTACTTTATGGCAGTAATCTGACAAAATAACTAAAATTTAATAAATTAAAAAAATTTAAAAATTATAAGAGGTAGATAATAATATGAACAAAGTTAACAATAAAAAAAGTATTTTACTTGTATATCCAAAATATACTGAAACATTCTGGAGTTTAAAATATGCATTAAGAATAATTGGCAAGAAAGCAGCTTTTCCTCCCTTGGGACTCCTGACTATTGCAGCCATGATGCCTAAAGATTGGGATAAAAAACTAATTGATATGAATGTTGAAATATTAAAAGACGATGATATTAAAAAAGCTGATTATGTTTTTATAAGTGCAATGATTGTGCAAAAAGAATCAGTGATAAAAGCAATAGAGAAAATTAAAAAAATAGGAAAACCTATAGTTGCAGGCGGCCCGCTATTTACAACTGGATGGGAAGATTTTTCTCAAATCGATCACTTCGTTTTAGGGGAATCTGAGGACACTTTCCACTTGCTGGTAGATGATATCAAAAAGAACACAGTTAAAAAAACATATATAAACAAGGAATTCCCTGATATTAAAAAATCCCCTGTTCCTGATTGGAGTTTAATTAATATTTCAAAATATAACTCATTATGTATCCAATATTCACGGGGGTGCCCCTTTAATTGTGAATTCTGTGATATTGTTATACTTAATGGAAGAATCCCGCGATTTAAAACAAAAGAACAGACAATTAGTGAACTTGATGCTATATATAATCAAGGATGGCGGGGAGGCGTATTCTTTGTTGATGATAATTTTATCGGTAATAAAGCAAGAGTTAAAAAAGATCAGCTTCCAGCAATAATCAAGTGGCAGAAAGAAAGAAATTATCCTTTATCTTTTAATACTCAGGCATCGATTAATTTAGCAGATGATCCAGAATTAGCCAACTTAATGGTGGAAGCTGGGTTTACTACAGTATTTGTTGGCATAGAAACACCCGACTCAGAAGGCCTTTCGGAATGCGGCAAGCATCAGAATGAGAATAGAGATCTGGTATTGTCTATTAAAAAAATTCAAAATGCTGGTCTTGAAGTTCAGGGAGGATTTATTGTAGGTTTTGATAGTGATAAAACATCAATTTTCCAGCGTCAAATTGATTTTATACAAAAAAGTGGTATTGTAACTGCTATGGTAGGAGTGCTTATAGCTCTTCCAAAAACAAGGTTATACAAACGTCTTTCAGAAACAAATAGAATAACTGAAGAAACTTTAGCAGATAATACAAAATTTTCCTCTTTAAATTTTGTACCAAAAATGGATAAGGAAACTCTCCTTAATGGTTATAAAAAGATTCTAAAAACAATTTATGAACCTAAGAATTATTACGAGAGAATAAAAACCCTTATAAGGGAATTTAAGCCTCCAAAAAGAGGGTTGCAAAAACTTAAACTTTATCATGTAAAAGCATTACTTTATTCTTTATGGACTCTAGGAATTAAAAACAGAGGCAGGTATTACTACTGGAAATTGATTTTATGGAGTCTGTTTAAACATCCTGGCCATTTCCCATATACTATTGGTTTTTCAATAATAGGGATTCATTTTAGATTGCTTTCTGCGTAAATTTTCCTTTGTTTTTTTTAGGTATGGAAAATAAACAAAGATTCTTATTTATTATGGAAAAAGAAGAATTTGAAAAAATAGTAATTAATACTATAGAAGCCGTCCCTGAAAAATTTAAAAAAAAACTCAAGAATATAAGTATAGTTGTTGAAGACAAATCTATGAGCCACTTGCCAGACAATGATAGAAGCCCAGGACAGAAAGTGACTCTTGGCCTTTATCAAGGACTTCCTCTAACCAAAAGGGCAGGCAGGAGATCTTTATTCCCTGATAAGATTACCATTTATAAAAAATCCCTTGAAACTATAAGTAAAAATGAAGAGGACCTTAAAAAAAATATTAAAAGAGTTGTGCTTCACGAACTTGGTCATTATTTTGGATTGGACGAAAAAAAGTTAAGGAGCCTGGGCTATTAATAATATAAGTCTTTCCATCTTCTTTCATACCATATAATATATTTCCTCTATAATCGTAAGGTAATTTCACTTTAAGTGAAAAAAATTTTTCTTAAAATAAGAGAATTATTTTTGCTTTTTTACAAAATTTTTGTTATAATTCAAATGATATATATAATTTATTAATATTTTTTAAATATATAATTAATAGCTTTTTATTGTTGTTATCAATTTATTTTAAAACTGTTAATATAAGAGGTGTAAAATACCTATATTAGCATGGATTTATTATAGGAAGTTATTGTAAGAATTTATTAAAAAAGAATATAAAAAATTTAGGAGTTGAACGAATAATGGCAGAAGATATAAAGGATGAAGATAAAAGATTAAATAAAAAAATAAAGATACCGCAAGAGCTGCCTCTTCTTGCTTTAAAGAATAGTGTTGTTTTCCCATTCCTAGCCACTCCGTTAGTAATAGGAAGAGAAAAATCTTTAGAATCTATTAAACACGCATCTAAAGAGCATAATATTATTGTTGTTGTTGCTCAAAGAGAAGAAAACAAGGAAGATATTGATAAAGATGATCTCTATGACGTAGGCACTGCATGCGCTATAAAACAGGTAGTAAATATATCTACCGATGAAATAAAATGTGTAGTTGAAGGTATATCTCGAGTTAAAATAAAATATTTTACCCAAATCGAACCCTATTTTAGAGTATCAACTGAAGTTTTAGAGGAAGAACCGTTCGATGAAAATGAAGAAACCGAAAATTTAAATACAACCATTAGAATGCAGGTTGAAAAATTCATTCAACTTGGAATACCCCTGCCAACAGCATTTGTAGTTGCTGCAACCAATATTTCCAAACCTGATGTTCAGGCAGATTTATTTGCTTCTTACCTGCTGTCAGATACAAGCCAGAAACAAAAAATTCTTGAGGAAATTAATCTGCAGAAAAGGCTTAAAAAATTAACAGAATTTCTTGCAGAAGAGCTAAGAAAATTTGAAGTACAATCTCAAATCCGAGATAAAGTCCAAAAAGAAGTTGGTAAAACTCAACGTGAATACTACCTGCGCCAGCAGCTAAAAACAATTAAAGATGAGCTTGGTAAATCTGACGAGTCAACTGAACTGACAGAAGAATTAGAAAAAAAACTTCTGGAGAAAAAACTCCCCGAGGAGGCAAGGGAAAAAGTTAAAAAGGAAATCAAAAGACTGGAGAATATTCCAACTATATCTCCGGAACATTCCTATATAAGAACCTATGTGGAATGTATGCTTGAAGCTCCATGGTCTGAAAAAACAAAAGATACTCTTAATTTGAAAAAAGCAAAAGAAGTACTGGATAGCGATCACTATGATTTAGAAAAAGTTAAAGAAAACATTCTTGATTATTTAGCAGTGAGAAAATTAAAAGGAAAATCGACTAAGGGACCAATTTTATGTTTTGTTGGCCCGCCTGGAGTAGGAAAAACTTCACTTGGTCAGTCAATAGCAAAATCATTGGGCAGAAAATTCATTAGAATGTCTATTGGAGGAATAAGAGACGAGGCTGAAATAAGAGGACATAGAAGAACATATGTTGGAGCTCTTCCAGGTAGAATTATTCAGGGTTTGACTCAGGCCAAAACAAATAACCCAGTTTTCATGTTAGATGAAATTGATAAAGTGGGTGTAGATTTTAGAGGCGACCCATCATCAGCTTTGCTGGAAGTATTAGATCCTGAGCAAAATAATTCATTCAGGGATCATTACCTTGAAATACCTTTTGATTTATCCAATGTCATGTTTATCACAACAGCTAACATCTTAGATACAATACTCCCTGCCTTAAGGGATAGAATGGAAATCCTTGAAATACCTGGTTACAGTACAGAAGAAAAAACTCATATTGCTGAAAAATTTCTTATTCCTAAACAATTGAAAGAACAGGGTGTAGAGAAATATAAAATAAACTTCAGAAAAGATGCAATACTACTTGTAATTGAAGAATATACAAGAGAAGCTGGAGTTAGAAATTTAGAACGCGAAATAGCAAAGATTTGTAAAAAAATTGCAAGAGAGATAGTAGAAGAAAAGAAATTCTCTAAAACTATAACTACTAAAAAAGTTAGAGATTACCTTGGTGTGTCTAAAATCCAACCAAGCGAGATTGAAGACAGGAACAGAATTGGAGTGGCTACAGGTTTAGCTTACACTCCAGTAGGTGGAGATATACTGCTCATTGAATCCACTTATTACAAGGGCAGTGGTAAATTAATACTTACCGGTAAGCTTGGCGATGTAATGCAGGAATCTGCAAAAGCAGCAATAAGTTACATTCGTTCAAGGGCAAATAAATTTGGAATTTCAGATAAATTATTCAGCAAATCTGATATACATATCCATGTTCCAGCTGGTGCTATACCAAAAGATGGACCATCAGCCGGAGTATCTATAACTTCATCCCTGGTATCAGCCTTTACTAAAATACCTGTTATCAGAGATGTTGGCATGACTGGTGAGATAACACTACGAGGCCGTGTTCTTCCAATAGGTGGACTTAAAGAAAAGCTCTTAGCTGCCAGGAGAGCAGGGCTAAAAAAAGTAATACTACCAGAAAAGAATAAAAAGGACCTTGATGAAGTACCAAAAAATATACTTAAAGGATTAAAACTGGAATTTGTAGATAACATAGATGAGGTCGTAAAACATACTTTGGAAAAAGATCCTTTTAAGATATCTGCTCCCGGGGAAAAAGACTCTGAAATCTACAATGATAGGCTGAAAACAAAGCCAAAAGATAGCGAATATGGAAGGTTCATCCCTACCATACAGTAGATATTGTATTAAAATTTATAAAACATTTTAATATTCAACATATTAGGCCCTCTTTTAAACTAATATTTTAAAGAGGGCTTATTTATTAATAACTATTCCTTCTAAATTAATTGATTCAAAAAAGATTAGTTAGTCTATAAGCCGAGTTGAACTAAACCGCTAGCGCGGTAGTTTTTAGCAAATCCTACCTAAAAGTTTAAATATTTACCCATAAATTTATTCCAATGAACAAACCTCTGATATCATCATAATCCTATTTAGGGTCA
>JADHVM010000065.1 GCA_016783985.1 Actinomycetota bacterium | reverse complement strand
ACATATTCGCAGCAGCTTTTTTAAGATTTACCAGCAGGTTTTCCATGAAATCTCTCTCTTCCCTCTTTCTTAGCTTATAAACCCTGCCTTTAACTATTGACAGCCATCTCTCATCAGATATTTTTGTAATAACTTTGAGCGCACTTTTAATAGCTGTCTTTGTGGTAATTAATTTTACTTTCTCTTTTAAAGTCATTTTTACCCCTTATTACCAATTACTTATATATCTATATAAAAATATGATTTGTTTACAAACATAACTATTGATAATTATAATAATTATTAAGCTAAAAATAAAGTAAAAAAACATAAAATTTAACTCTTTACTTTCTTATTTTTAACTACATTTTTTAAAATCCAAACAAATTCTTTTAACTTGATATTATTAACATCCTCACCAATTTTTCTTCTTATAGTTATAGTTTCAGTTTGCTTCTCTCTTTGCCCTGTTACAACCATGTATGGAATCTTCCTAATCTCTGCCTGTCTAATTTTCTTTCCAAGTGATTCCACTCTATTATCCATTTCAACCCTATAGCCTTTATTTTTTAATTCACTAAACACTTCATAACCATAATCATAATATTTATCAGAAATTGGAAGTACTATAACCTGCACAGGTGAAAGCCAGGGAGGAAGATTCCCGCTATAATTTTCAAGCAGTATACCTATAAATCTTTCTATACTCCCCAGTACAACTCTATGTATCATAACTGGTCTGTGTTTTTTATTATCCTCTCCAGCATATTCAATATTAAATTTTTCCGGCATCGCAAAATCCAATTGAATTGTAGCACACTGCCATGTTCTATCCAGACAATCCTTTATATGAAAATCAATCTTTGGTCCATAAAATGCGCCTTCTCCTTCATTTAAAATATAGTTCAGCTTTTTCATCTCTATTACTTCTTTTAATTCCTCTTCTGCTCTATCCCACATCTTATCACTTCCAATCCTATCTTCAGGTCTTGTAGATAGTTCAACATGATAGTCTTCAAATCCAAACACCTTATACATTCGATCTATTAAATCAATTATTTTAATTATTTCTTGCTTTAATTGACTTTCAAGACAAAAAATATGAGCGTCATCCTGTGTAAAATTTCTAACTCTGAACAAGCCATGCAGAACACCTGACTTTTCATGCCTGTGAACAAGCCCAAGTTCAGCATATCTTATAGGGAACTCTTTGTAGGAATGCTGATTGGATTTATAAACCAAAATTGTTCCCGGGCAGTTCATGGGTTTAACTGCATAATCAAATTCATCTATTCTCACAAAATACATATTATCCTTATAATGATCCCAGTGTCCTGATATTTTCCATAATTGATTACTTAAAATAATAGGAGTCTTAACTTCCTGGTAACCTTCCCTCTCATGCTCTTCTCTCCAGTAATCCAAAATAATATTTTGTAGTAGCATCCCTTTTGGGTGGAAAAATGGGAACCCAGGTGCTTCGTCATGAAAACTAAATAAGTCTAAATCTTTTCCTATCTTTCTATGATCGCTTCTTTTAGCTTTCTCCAGCTTTTCTAAATAATTATTTAAATCTTCTTTTTTAAAAAATGCAGTTCCATAAATCCTTACAAGCATTTTATTTTTTTCATCGCCCCTCCAGTAAGCTCCTGCAACACTTAGCAGTTTAAAAGCACCAACTCTCCCTGTAGCTGGTATGTGGGGACCTGTACAAAGATCTACAAAATCCCCTGTTTTGTATATGCTTATCTCTGAATCTTTAATTTCATCAAGCAGTTCCAATTTATACTGATTATCTTTAAATAATTTTTTTGCTTCAGACTTTTTTATCTCTTCCCTGGTAAATTTTAAATTTTCCTTAATTATCTTTTTCATTTCTCTTTCAATGGCAGCAAAATCTGGTGTAGAAATACTGCAATCCAAATCAAAGTCATAATAAAAACCATTTTTTATGGAAGGACCTATGGTAAACTTAACTTTTTTGTATATTCTTTTTATAGCAGAGGCCATTATATGTGCACAGCTATGATTCAATATATCAATGGCTTTTTCATCCTCGCTGGTTATTAAATCTATCAGGATGTTTCTATTAATTTTATGATCAACATCCACCAATATACTGGATTTCTCATTACCACTACAGTCAAATATTTCTGCAGCAATTATCTTTTTAGCTAATTTCCTATTATGGTCTAAAACTGCATCGTATATACTGGTACCACTATTTATTTTTATTTTACCTACTCTGTTAACCTCTACTTCAATCATCACTCATACCTTGTAAGAATATTTTTGTAATATTATACTATTTTTGCTTTTATTTATAAAAAAATGTTACTAACTAGAACCAAATTAAATAAAAAATCTAATCATTGAATTAGTTAAGAATCCTAACCATTAAATTAATTAAAAATAAACAAATCAATTAAAATTATTAGTCACTTAAATATTAGAAGATTAGCTATATAAAAATGGAGCGGAAGACGGGACTTGAACCCGCGACCCTCACCTTGGCAAGGTGATGCTCTACCAGCTGAGCCACTTCCGCTCACTATTAAAACAAAAAATATACCCTATATTAACATTAACAATTTATTTTTTATATTAGCCAGATATAAAATAAAAGTCAATAAAAGAAGCCCTACTGATTTTTAATCTGTTCGAATAACTTCATGGTTGCTTCTTCATCATACACAACTGCACTTACATCTCCAATCATTTGTGGCCAGGAGGGTATTGTTGTAATCCTGATATCGCTGGCCTTTACTTTCCCAAACGCTGGAAGCAGCTTTAAAATATCATTAAAGGTAAAATCTGTCCATGTATAATTTAGCAGGAAATTAACAAAAGCAGGGAGACTTATTATTTTCTCAAAAGTTGTTTTCTGCTCATATAAAGCTAATATAACTTTCGCTGATTCCTCTTCTCTCGCATATGCCCCGCCCTCTCTATGTCTATTCCTGCATAGTGCCAATGCCTGTTCACCATTTAAATGATGAATACCTTTACTTAAATAGCATCCTGAGAATCCATCAGCAAGATCTTCTTCAATTTCTATCGTAACCCCGCCCAAAAAATCTATTAAGGGTTTGAAACCATCAAAATCTGTAATTATATAATTATCAATTTCCAATCCCGAAAGCTCCTCCACCACTCTAACCATAAGCTCATTTCCACCTACGGCACGAGCTCCATTAATTTTCCCCTCGCCATGATCAGGAATATTTACCCATGTATCTCTGGGGATAGTAATAATAGTACCCTCGTATATCTCTAAATTTACATTAAGCAGGATGATAATATCAGCCCTTCCGCTGACTCTCCCACCTGCTCTATCATAAGCACTGTCATCTCCCAGTATCAAAATATTTATAGATGTACTCCTGCTGTCTTCTTTTACCCGTTCTACATCCCTTGTAAAAGAAAATGTCGAAATAAAATCCTTATACGTTTTTTTTGCATCTTCAATATCAATATTACTACTCATATACTTTATTAAATAAATATACCCGTCTTTTTTTATAAAACTTAATAAATCAATCTCCTTAAAATATTCATCCATTAAACTATTGTATCCGTACCCATTTAATTTAGCACTTAAGCCATCTATAAATAAAATTTCTTCTTCCATTAATTCTGCACCGTCTAGTTCGCAAGTAATATCAGTATATTTCTGTATAATATCATCATTTTTTAAGTTTTTAATACTTGATAACGGTTCTACCAATATGAAAAAACACTCCATGCCTCTACTCCCCAGATCATTTTTAATAAGTATTCTGCTTCCATCATTTTCTTCAAAAAGAACCCAGTTATCAGGACAAATAAAAGAATAATTTTTAAAGTTATCAGATCTGCTTACATAATAATCCTCTTCGCTTATTTCAACTTCCTCTTTATCTTCCACTGCTTCCTCTTTAACTTCTACTGCATCCTCTCTACCTATATCCAAATCCTCTTCTTCTATTTGCTCTTCCTTGGTGACTTCATCTTCTTTAGTCTTATTCTTATTAATAGCAAATACTATTGAAACTGCTATTATTCCCACAACTATAAAAATTAACAAATATTTTAAATAATCCCTAAATTTCATTATTCTCCTTTATAATCTGCCATCCTATTTCAATAATTCTTTAATAAAAAGTTTTAAAATAATATAAATTTATAATATAGATTTTTCTATTTTAAAAGAATTTCTTTTTTTATCAATCATTATTTTATATAATTACCTTTAATTTATTTTCAGATATATAATTTAATATTACTCAACTATCATGCAACAGACAGAATTGACAGGATTATTATCTTATTGTTATAAGTTAATGTTATTGTTAATTACAAATAAATAAAAGTTATGGAGAACCAATATGAATGACTACCAAAAAGAAAGAATAATTCCAAAGGATGCAGAATATTTATTATTTATGGAACCAGGTGAAAAAGTTTTATATGATGCATCTGGTATCTTAAATAATGAGATACAGGGCTATTTAGTTTTAACAGATAAAAGGCTGTTCTTTTATTTTGTCAGCAATATATCAAGAGATAAGAAATTTATTGCTACTTATCCATATATTGTTTCTGCAAGCTTAAAAAGCGGATTAATATATTCCGAGCTGACAATAAAAAACAAGAAAGAAAGTTTTACAATAAAAAAAATTAACAAAAAAAGAGCAAAAGAATTCTGTAATAAATTAAATAATATAATTAATAGTAATAACTGAACATAGGACAACTATAGAATTTAACTTTATTTATTCCTTTATTTTAGAACTTCTGCAAGCTCAATATTGTTATTAAATATTCTTAACCAGACACCTTGTCTTCCAAACTCTTCTGCTTCTTCTTTGGACTCAAAATATATATCAATTCTATTACCCTTAATTTTACTTCCGGTATCTTCAGCTGTAAAATCCCCCATATCTTTTATTTCAACTTCTGTCCCTAATGGTATAATCTCTGGATCTACTGCTATTATCCCCTTACACACCTCTTTGCCGGTAGCTGTTATTCCATTTGTTCCCTGTGAAGAATCATTTGAACTATAAGCCGTTGCAACAAAATAAAACCATTCAACCTCTTCTTCTATTTCCACATACTCCTTAATCACTACAGGTTCTTTTTGCATAACTATTTCTTCTTTTTCTCCAGCAAATATTGAATTTGCTATTTTCTCCGGCATTACTATTGATAGAATAGCTACAAACAATATAAAAACTGCTAATATCCAGAACATTATATTTATAATTAAATTATATTTTTTCATAACTCTTACATTAAAATTTAGTACTTTTTTAATATTTTTATTAAAATTCTATAAAAACCAGTTATCAAATCCCAAATTATATACACATATTCTTAAATATCAAGCAAAACTTTTAATAATAAAATTGTGTTATAATTATTTAATTAAATTATTTAATTAAACAAATATTAAAAAAATCCTGAAAAAATTATAATATTACCTTTAGAAATGGAAAACAATTTAAAAAAAATATTAGTAATAGATGATGATCCTGAAATAAGACAACTCCTAAAAGATTATCTTGCAAAAGAAAATTTCAGGGTTACTACTGCAGGCAGTGGAAAAGAAGCATTAGAAGTAGTAGCAGATAAAATTAGTGAGTATCATCTTATTGTCCTGGATATCATGCTTCCTGATATTAGCGGAATAGAATTATGCAAAGAATTTAGAAAAATAAGCAATATCCCTATAATCATGCTTACTGCCAGAAGTGAGGATACTGATAAAATTGTTGGACTTGAAGTAGGTGCAGATGACTATTTAACTAAACCTTTTAACCCAAAAGAGCTTGTAGCCAGAATAAAAGCTATTTTAAGAAGATTTTACTTAGAGAAAAGTTCTAAAACTAATCATCCTTCAGCACATAATAAAGATAATATTATTCAGGTAAGATTTAGATGTGATAATATAAAAAATACCAAAATTATAAAATCACCTGATAAAAATTTAGTAACTTTAAAAATTAATTTAGATTCAAGAAGAGTATTTGCCA
>JADHVM010000004.1 GCA_016783985.1 Actinomycetota bacterium | reverse complement strand
CTCATCTACCATATCGGATAGATTTCTTCCAGATTCTAGGCCACTATCTTCAAGGAATGAGATAATTTCTCTCTTTTCTTCTGCTGAGAGTTTTACTAAAAGTGAATAAAGGTATTTTTTTAAATCTTCTGTCATCTGTCTCCTTTCGAACATACTTAATTTATAACTATATTAGCAAACGTATGTTCGTAAATCAACATTATTTTAAAAAAGAGCCTATTTTATTAAGATATAGATATCATCTGATTTTTCTATTTTGAACCCATCCCTTGCACCGTTCAAATTTGTTGTCATACCTCCAAATTCTAAAATAAGATGAAACTGTGGTATATTATTATCAAGAACATACTGCATGGTTTGATTTAGGCTTACATCTGTAAAATATATATTTTCCAGTCCTTCTATATCAATAGGAACACCTATAGAACAATCTGGGTAAAATTCAACATAATGACAAGGTCTAACATACATTACATCACCAAATTCAGGCTCTCCTATACCTTCCAAATTTGGTATATCTGCAAAAACCTCTACCACCTCTACACCGTATAACTCTTCAAATTGTTCATTATTCCCAAAACTTAGGATTCCTTTTACTTGTTTATCAAATTCATCATCCCCTACAAAAGCAGTAAAGTAGCCATAATAGTCTTCATAGCCATCTTCTGATAAGGGACCAATAGCTTTTAATTGCATTATTTTTTCACTTAGCACTTCTTCTTCTGGCCCTGGTTCAGGTTCTGGTCCTGGCTCAGGTTCTGGCCCTGGTTCCTCACATCCCCAGGTAATATCTATGGAATCTTCCGCTGTTTCTATAGTATTGGTAGCAATGGCAGTTAAAGTATAAGTCTCACCAAGATCATACAGGTTAACCTGGGCTATATCATCTCCCAGGGTTCCATCACTGAAGTCTTCACTGAACTCGATTACAGGTTCTGGATTTCCAGTAACAGTAGCTTTTATCCTGTAATAGCATATACCGCCATCTTCCTCATATAAGGGGCCTTCATGTATTGTAAGTTCTATAGTAGGCGCTTCACTCTCTCCTTCAGGTGGTTCCTCTCCGGGTGGTTCTTCTGCAGGTGATTCCTCCTCGGGTGGTGTAGTTTCACATTGGCTGCATACAGCCGATGTACTTATTAGAAAAATTAATGTAAGTATAGAGGTTATTATATATATTTTACTTTTTGTCATAACTATATCTCCTAGTAATTAATTAATATTTTATGGAATATGATTAACAATAAAATGGCCATTAGCCTGAGCAGAATAGGTCCAGTCATCCCATTGGTTATTACCATTGGTTTCAAGACCGGTAAAATAAAACATAATCTGAAATCTATCCTTTCCATCATCTATAGCTCTTTGGAGCTTATCTTTTAAAGTGGTTGAACCATATACTATATTCTCATTGTAAGACTGGCCTACTAAAATACCAGTTAAGGCGTAGTCACTTTGGTTTACGGGTTTAGATCCCCAGCTGGTAACATAAAAACTTATAGGGTAAAAAGATAAAGGGTTACTCTCTCCTCTAAAAAGAGTAAGGGTAAGTTGAACTGATTCAACGGTTACTCCAGAAATGGAAGCAATATCATAGCTTATAAATCCTCTGCAGGGATTATTTTGTCCAGTATCTCCTATGTACTGGATAAAATCATATTTATGGAGAACTTCTTCATTTCTGATTAGATACCCACACTCATAGATTACTACTTTTAGTTCAGTGGTGGTAATATTTGCCTCTTGAATATCATTTGACTCTCCTAGTTCTATTTCTTTTGAGGCTTCTTCTTTTGTCTCTTCCTCACATCCCCAGTTAAGAGTAATAGAATCTGTAGCAGTACTCTCTAAATTAGTAGCTGTAGCAGTTAAAGTATAAGTCTCGCTTGGGTCATCAAGATTAATCTGGACTTTTTTAGGAAGCCATGCCCCATTTGAATCATCTTTGAAGAACTCAATATCAGGAACAGGTGAACCAGTAACTACAGCTTTTACTCTGTAGTAACATGCTCCATCTGTAGATGAATAAGTAGGACCAGAATAAATATTTAGCTCTATGGTTGGTGCTTCCAGTACTTCTACTTTTTCAGTTACCTCTTGAGAAACATCTTCTTCAATAGCTTTTTCTTCTGCTTGGCATTGGTTACATATAGCTGCTGTAGTAAAAAGAGTAAGAGAGATTATAATAGCTAAAATTAAGTATATTTTATTTTTTCTCATAATAGCCTCTTAAGTCTGAAGCTAAGCAGTATATATATTTAAATGTAATTTCTAAGAATTATTATATAACTTTTTTTACAAATTGGTTATTTAAATAAACATTGAAGAGCCTGAAGAGCCCATCAGAGATGTAATTGGCTGCCCCAAGTTACGAAATTTCGAACCAAATTTTAGAGGAATTAATTAATATAAATAAATATATTGACTATTAATTTATAATACTTTTTATATTAATATATTAAACTTTTGTAAAGATTATATAAAAAAAATTTGACAAAATTATAATAAAAGTAGTAACATTACATTTGTAAGTGATTGTTTAAATATATCATTGGATAAAAGTCAAATGTTAGTTTTAATAAAGTCAGCTGTTTTTTTAATAGCAATTGCTATATTTATGTATCTTGTAGTTGATAATATTTTTTATTTAATAAATAAAAGGAAAAATATTTAATAACCGCTAAATAATGGTGAGTCAATCATGGCTGGCCATAGCGGACGAAGTTAGAACCAGGATTATTGGGTTAGACAGGGATATTTTTATACCTAAATTAAAATTTTAACAAATCATTTTACCTTTACCGGGTGCAGAGTATCTGTATGGTTTCTTGTAATGATTCAATCCCCCTTGCTCGATAGGACGATATTCTCTTTGGTAAGAAGGCGGGAAAGGAAGCAAACGACTGTCCAAATAACCATAGTCCCGACAAGATACCATAAGGAAAAAGACCAGGAGGCAAGGTTAATGGCTCCTGTAGCTACTCCCAACGGGATTCCTATCATTAAACCAAATCCGACTATAAAGGAGGGTGCTATAGCTATGTCAGGGTTATTGGCCAGAGAGAAAAGAACAATGAACAGTAGCAATCCGAAGAAAACCAGGGGATTGATAAGAAAGCAGGTAATCAGCAATGGGACTGGCAGGACAAAATTTCCTGTTACTGGTCTTATGGTAATAAAATTTATCGCAAGAAGGACTATTAGTGTGGAAACAGCAGAGATGGCAAACCCAGGAAGGAAGATAGCCAAACTTTTACTTATCCAGATTTCTTTAGGACTGAGCGGAGTAGCTAAGAGGGACGCAATGTTTCCATTAACCTTCTCTTTGACTATGGGCAGATTGGCGAAAGCCCAGATGAAGGTCATAAGGATAAACAGCGGTAAGAAGTAAGCAATGAGGCCTATTATCAGTTCCAGTATAGGCTTGGCTACCGCTTCCATTTGTAACCATTCCTGTCTGCTTAAAGCAATGTTGACGACCACAGCGGTAATGATGGTAAGTACAGTAAATACAATGATTATAATAAGAAAGGCACTGGTTTGCCGAAGCTCCCTGAAATCTCTCTTAAAAACAACACTCATTCTTCTCAAATTGGACTCCTAACGTGATAATACTATTCTTTCCCTGGTAAGGCGGGACCGGAGAAATATAATTGTGATGGCGATTGCGGCAGCTATTCCGAGGTTAACCAGGGTGAAGGGCCATGAAGTGATATCCAGAATATGACGAACTATAATGTTTATCATCAGTGTGATGATAATGGGTAGAAAGACCTGGACGATAATATTACCAGTAGCCGGTTTTCCGGTCAGCCCGATAAGGTGAACAAGAAGGCTGAGACAGAGATAGATAAGCGGGACAGTAATTAAACTGCTCATGGCTATCCAGGGGGTAAATAAAAAGCCTATTTTGGGAACAAAATATATATAGTTTATTGCGATTAGGACTATAAGTGTAAGGATCTCTCCCAGAACCAGGCCCGGCACAAAGACGGCCAGACTCTTGGCTATCCAGATATCTTTCACTTTAAGCGGGGTAGCCAGAAGCGATTCTATATTACCACGGGACTTTTCTCTTGTCATGGATTGGAAGGCAAATGCATTTAGATTTACCCCTAAGCCAATAAAGCAGGTGGTATACATAATTAAACCGAGATAGAGCTCCAGTTCAGACCTGTCCGGTAATTCTACATCCATCGCTGGAGCTATAAAGAAAAGACAGAAAGCTATTGCTATGCCTAAAACGCATATTATTACTACAGTTACTACAGCAATATAAACAATGAGTGTAATCTTTGACCGAAGGTTATTTCTAATGCTGGTAATAATTAGCAGATTTGTGTCTTTCATGATGACTCGGTCTCTTTTAAAATAGTGGAGTACATTTCTTCAAGAGATGCTTCTTTTTTTATTGCTTCCTCAATTTTTATACCACGACTGGTAAGAAGGCTAATAATATCTGAGACCTCCGTTCCTTTCTGAGGTGAAAAAATAAGAATCCTTTCCTTCTTTTTCTGAAATCCCAGATGGGTTAGCTCTTTAAGTTCAGCCAGTAATGACTCTGGAATATATCGGCTAGTCTCAATTACCACTCCACCCTTGCCCATTTTCTGACGCAGACTTTCCAGTTCACCATAGAGCTTTATTTCACCCCTATCTATAAGGGCAATGCGGTTACAGATCCGCTGAACCTCATCCAGATTATGGGAGCTCAAGAAAATAGTCTTATTTTCTTTTCCCGCCACATTGAGCATGATCTGCCTTATTTCTATCTGTCCTGAAGGGTCAACTCCGGCTGTAGGTTCATCCATGACCAGAACCTCTGGGTTATGCACCATAGCTCTGGCTAAAGCCAGCCTCTGCCTCATTCCTTTGGAATAGGTACCTACCCTATCTTTAGCTCTGCTCTCCAGGTCTACCATACTAAGGAGTTCATCAAATCTTTCATCAACTTTGGGCAAACCATAGATCTGGGAGTAATACGTCAGATTCTCTTCAGCCGTCATATTATCGTAGAGGCCGTCAGAATCAAGGACAAAACCTATTTTCCTTCGAGTTTCACTTAGATTAATATCCTGTCCCAGAATATCCAGCTTGCCCGAATCAGCTTGAAGCAGACCAAGAAGTATTCTGATGGTAGTAGTCTTACCGGCTCCATTAGGGCCGAGGTAACCGAAGATATCTCCCTTTTCTACAGTGAAGCTTATTCCCTTTAGAACATCCCGGTTCCCCAGAGTCTTTTTCACGTCTTTTATACTTATCACTGAGTTCATTTAATATCCTTAAGTCCTATTATCTGATTTAGATCCTTTGTTCTCTTTACTCTTAATTGTTGACCCTATTTCATTAAAAAGCTCCGCAGTACCATCCATCGTTCTTTGCATAATATCAAAAGTGGCAATCCCAAGTCCTCTTTCCAGATCCCCAAAAACAAGCAACTTATCACCGGTTTTAATGTCAAAATCCTTCCTGGCGTCTGCTGGTATGACTACCTGTCCCCGCTCACTTACCGTTACTGAGCCATAGAATTTTTTACCCTCTGGTGTCTTCATGCCTAATTCCCCGCTTACATTGTTATTACAAGATTTATCTTATTTACAAAGCAAATCATACTTAAAGATTAGAACGTTGTCAAGCGTGTAAATTACTTTGCTTAAAGTCTAAATAAAAATATATTTGTTAAAATAATTAGAACCAGCAGCTTTATGCTGGATAAGAAAATCCTGATACAGTGGAAACTTAAAGCTTTCCTGCGAGAAGAGATTAAAGTGACAGGTGGCTGGCCATAGCGAACGAAGTTAGAACCAGGATTGCAAGTTCAGATAAGATTATTTTAATACCAGAACTGAGTTTTTAAGATACTTTATTCACCCCACCATGCTACTCACTACTTATTGTCTGCCCCAAGTTACGAAATTCCAAACCATTTTTTGAAGAATTAATTAAATTAAGAAGCTTAATAATTTGAGTATTTTATAAAACCCCTATAAAATTTTTCCTATTTATATATTAAGCCGAATATCACATGAGCTCAAAGAAATTAACTGTATTAGCAGAGTTTAACAAATATTTAAGTGACTACATTACAAGACTTTCTGCGTTTGAAGAAACAGCAAAAAGATTTGATATAAAAAAGGTATTGTATCCAGGTAGCTATTGTGATTTGGTGCCATCTCGTGTTTTCTCTGATGTCATGTATGTAGATAGCTATAAAAAGACAGAGAAATTCTTTCAAGATAAAAACATTATAGACTACATAAAAAAACATAAGCAGTATAAAAAAGAACTATCTATTGTATTTCATCTGGCTGACTACAGAACTAATTTTGATAAAAGAATAAATGATTTTGATCTTTTGGTTTCCCTGAGTGCTGGATATATCTCTACTTCAAAGATTACAAAAAGTTTTGCTTTAGAAATACTCTGCTCTTTACTCATTTGATCCTCCACGGACTATTGGATTACTTCAAATTCATATTCAACTCCTATATCCATTGACAAAATTGCAGTATTACCCTGACTGTCAGTTACTGTAACATTTACCGTATAGAAATCTGCATCTGAGGGAGTTGACCAGGTTATAATATTAGAGCTCTGGTTGCTCAATGTTCCACCTGATACAGTAAAACTGTAGCTAACAATATCATTATCCGGATCTGTAGCAAATACCTGCAATTTATAGTCACTATCAGTGTACACAGGTTCTCCGGGCATAGTGACAAAATCAGTAATGACCGGCGGATTATCCCCGGGAGGCTGACCAATAGCAGAGGCCAGGTCTTCAACCCTTACGGCTTTTGTCATTGTGGCTTCCCCTCCCTTTCCGTCACTGACCTCAAGTGTTATGTGATAAGTTTCAGGAAACATTGGAGTTGTCCATACAATTGTCCTTGTATTAGGATCATCTATTGAGCCTCCATCTACGCTCCATTTATAAGTTAGCGGGTCATTATCAGGGTCTGAAGCATCACCTGTTACATCATAAGAAAGCCCTATGTCCAGATCAGAGCTGCTCAGGTTTATATCCTTGATAACAGGCTTTTGGTTTGAAGTGCTTTTAGAATCACTTGAGCTCTTATCGCCTGAGTCCTGGGAACCGGATTTATCATCCTTGCCTGAGCTGTCTTTATCTGTTGTTGAGGATGAGCCCTTGGAATCCTCATCAGAAGTTTTGTCTTTTCCACTGTCAGAAGCATCCTCCTGTCCCGATGTATCATCGCCTGCATCCGCTGCTGTTGCCTGTCCAAAATTGCATATTGCGGCAGCTGAAAAAAAGATAACAATAACTAAAATGCTTATTATGTGGTAAAACCTTTTTTTCATTTTTCCCTCTCCTCAATAGTTTTTAAATTATGTTATGGCTTAAAAAATATAATCTTTATTATTTTTTATATTAGACAATTCACTAGAATTAACATATGGTGCTATTCTTGAAATATTTACAGGATTTAATACTGTATCTACATAATGTTTTGTTGAATCTCTGTCTCTAGCAGGTTGTAGGATTATACTCATTTTAGTTCATTGTATTTTTTTGAATTACCTTTGGCTTTATCTACAGGGTATCTCTTTTCGTTTAAAGTCATCTTCTCTTTAAAAGTCTTTTTTATATCCATTCCAGATTCATATGCAAGAAGTAGCAGGTAATAATAAACATCCGCTAATTCTTCTTTAAGTTCTATTCTTTTATCTTCGGGTAAGTTATTGTCTTTTGTCCATTGAAATAGCTCTAATATTTCTGCTGCTTCAATTGATAGTGATATGGCAAGGTTCTTTGGCGAGTGAAACTGCTTCCAGTCCCTTTCTTTTTGAAATTTTAAAATTTTATCTAAGTCTTCTTGCATTTGTTAAATTATACCAAAAAAAATCATTTCTTTATATATGCTAAAAGTCAATTTATACCACAGGAGATGTATCTGCTGCACCTATATTTAGATTAGTAAATAAATATAAAGGAACACTAATTATTGATGAGGCAGAGCTAGGCAGAAATACTTATAAAAATGTGGATAATGCTTTCCAATTTAGCTTCTGGTATCCATATGCAGATAACAACCAATACATCATAAATAATACTTCCAAGGAGGTATTATGAAAAAAAATAAGCTATTTATACTCTCCTCTATTCTAATAATAATTTCTCTTTTTGCTACTGCAGTAACATGCAACCTATGTGGAACCCCAATAGAGATAACTGTCCCTGAAGAAGAAAAAACAGAAGAAAAGCCTGAAATAGAGCAGCAAACTACAATAACAACTCAAGAATCCCAAAACACAGAAGACGCCCAGAGCACAGAAGCACCTGTAGAAGGCAATAATCCTCCAGTTATAGAGGAGATAGAAGTTGCAGGTGTGGATGTAGAATTTGCAACCTCAGAAGGCATGTTTGATGAACTTCCTGCTGTCCCAGGAATAACAATTTTAGATGTTATATTTACCATAGAAGCATATGATGAAGATGGTGATGAACTTCAATACAGAGCATATGATAGCCGGGGTACTAATTTTGATGTTACTAAAATTGATAACAACAATGCTGAATTACATTGGGAATCACCTAATGAAGCAGGTGCTTATACCCTAACTATGGAAGTTTCAGATAGCAGGGAAGGAACAGATTCTTATTTAGTTGATATGAATTTTGTTGAAAATAATCCCCCTGAAATTATTGGAGAAATTATAATAGAAAAACTCCCCGATGTTGATTATCCTCCTGGAGATGCTTACATTTCTGGAGAAATCCCTTATAGGATCAGGGTAGAGACAGTTGACCCTGATGGAGATCCATTAACTTATCAGTGGTATGGGGGTGTATTCACTGACGAAACAATAAACCCAACAACTTTAATTACTCCCCCAACCCCAGGAACTTATATGATAGGCGTATATGTCTGGGATCATCGGTCAGAGGGCGCCCATACTCAGATACCCGTTACATATGAATAATAAAGCAAATTTTTACGGCTGAAAGAAAAGCATTTATAAGATTATTCATTAAAAAGATAATAATAGATTATCCTACTGTTACTATTGAATATACTATAACCATAAATAGTGAAAACAAGCTTGATAAAGAAGTTCTTGTAATTAACAGTGTTAGCTGACCATAGCGAACGAAGCCAGAACCAGGATTATTGATTTGGATATCGATATTTTTATACCAGAATTAAGCCATTAGAATCTATTAATATTTTTCTTACTTTACACACTGCTTATCACTTCCTATTTAAACAAATTATATATAAATGGTATAATTACAAATAATATATCATCAGTAATACTTCCAAGGAGACTGTTATGAAAAAAAATAAGCTATACATGCTCTCCTGCATTCTAATAATAATTTCTCTTTTTGCCACTGCTGTGACATGTAATCTATGTGGTACTCCCCTGGATATCAGTTTAGGTGATACAGAAACTACTGAAGAAGAAGGCAGTCCAGCATCTCAAAGAGAGCCCACAGAAACCACCCAGTCAGCCCAGAACACAGAAGCACCTGTAGAAGGCAACAATCCTCCAGTAATACAGGAGATAGAAATAATGGGAATTGATGTAGAAGCTGCAGAAGAAAGGGGAATGTTTGAGGACTTGCCTGCCGATCTATATATGGAAGAAATTCCAGATAATATATTTTCCATAGAGGCCTATGATGAAGATGATAATGAACTGCAGTACAGGGCATATGATAGCCTGGGTACTAATTTTGATGTTACCAAAATTGATAATAACAATGCTGAATTTATATGGGACTTTCCCGATTTAGTTGGTTCCTATACCCTTACTATGGAAGTATCAGATGGAAAAGGTGGAATAGATTCACAATCAGTTGACATGAATTTTGTTGAGGTTTCTGATGATGATGGGGCAGTTGATTTCGGTGAACCTGTAAATAATCCCCCAGAGATAACTGAAGGGATAAAAATAGAAAATCTACCAGGTTGTGATTCTCCTGACGGTGGTCCTTACATTGAAGGAGGAATTCATTACAAAGTCAGCATAGAAGCACATGACCCAGATGGAGACCCCTTAACTTATGAGTGGTATGGTGGTGGTGAATATGGCTTCAGTGACAACAGAGCAAACCCAACCGAGTGGATTACTCCAAGACTTTTAGGCGCTCCCAGATTCACTGTTGCAATACATGTAGTTGTTCGTGATGGTAATGGAGGAGAAGATGAAGATTTACTAACCGATGTCGTAGTCGAGTAATAAATTCTTTTATTAATTAAAGCAAGTCTAAAGCTGGCTGGCCATAGCGAACGAAGTTAGAACCAGGATTATTGGTTCAGATAGAGATATTTTTATACCAGGATTGGATCCGCTTCATATATTTTTTGTATAAGCCTTGCCCAGGACCTGTTTAAACTCCCAGGGCACTCATCTTCTATTCATAATAGTCTTCGATGCACTGGTAGTAAGGACTGTATTGGGTTTTTCTTCTTCTATATTGTAACGCGGTTTTGCCGATGGATTTATTAATCAATTATATAAAATATCAGAAAATATAAAAAATAATGGATCATATTTTAATATAGAAAAAATAGAACGATTTCTTTTAACTTTTCTGCATTCTCAGGCTCTTCCTCAAATATGAATGTACCATGTGAATCTCCCTCCAGTATCTCAAGCTGCTTTGGCTCCATGCTCTTTTCATACATCTCAGTTGCACTACGGGCGGCATCCTCATCCCCCTGCGAAGCTATAAAGAGTTTTCCTGCCACTATATCTCCTATTACACTGATGGCAGAAATGCCCTCAAATTCATCAGGGGAAGAAAATGATATTACCCCATCTATTCTTTCCTCTGAAGCCAAAACAAGGCTTGCAGTTCCTCCCATGCTTGCCCCCATTAGATATATCAATTCAGGATCATATTGTTTTATATATGCTAATGCTGCAGCAAGGTCAATATCCAGTTTGGATACATCCTTCGAACCTCCAGATTTTCCATACCCCCTGAAATCATAAGTAAGAATGATATAACCATCTTCCTTGAGTATTTCTGCAAACTCAAACCAGCTTGTCTGATCTGTTGGAAACATATGTGACAGTATGACCCATTTGTTTCCGCTGCCGAATATATTGCCATTTAGCTCAATATTATCTTCAGTCATAAAAGTAACTTCGCCTTCCTTTGCCAGTCCACCTTCTTCGATCTCTTCCTCTGCAGCCTCTGCTATATCTTGGCCCCCTTCACTTTCCTCTTTGCCGTCAGTATCATCTGTTTCAGCTTCTACTGATTCCTCTCCAGTATCATCTATCTTTTCAGACTCCTGCGGGACACTTTCTTCCCCAGTTTGTATTTCATCTGAGACTTCAGTGGAAGTACTGTCTTTACAGCTTAAAAACAAGAGGGAAAACATCGTCAGTACTATTAGAATAGATATTAATATTTTCTTAACCATTTTTCTCCTTTGTTCTTTTAAATGTAATATATATTGTAGGGAAAATAAAAATATATTCAAGCAATGCATGGGCTTTCAGATACTTTTTTTGTATTTCACATAATAAGATTTTCATTTTTCTTTAATACATTTTGTTTAATATTATTTGCAATATAGTTCCGATTTTGTTAACTGAGTGTTATCTGGTGCGATATAGTTCCTATTTTAACGCTATTAGGAGGTATTAGTAGAGTACCGCCATTATGTATGAATTGACCTATTTTAACTAAATCTTTCTATTTGAAAATAATAAATTATAGTATTAGAATAAAACTATAATAAAAATAAACATATACTCAAATAAAGATTAATAAATTTAGTAGCTATAAAACTTTTCCTGCATATGGTCGCTTGGGAAAAGTTAAGCTAAAAGCGAAACCTACTAAATATGTCGGTTTTTTTAATTTTATGTAGAAAATTCTATGAAAAGGAGGTGTAGGATATGCCAAAGATAGAAAGAAGCATTACTATAAATGCCCCTGTTAAGAAAGTATTTGACTATATTGCTGATCCCAAACTAACCCCGGAATGGCTGCCAGGGATGGTAGAGGTAACAGATATAAACCAAACTGAAGAAGGGGTTGGTTCTACTCACAACTGGGCCTATAAAATGTCTGGAATGAGCTTTAAAGGAAAAAATATTACCGATGAATACATACCAGAGAAGAAAATAGTAATCAGAAGTGAAGGTAGCATTAAAACCTTATGGAACTGGAATTTTGAGCCCCATAATGATGGCACCAAGATAGATCTATCGGTAGAATATACCATTCCCATGCCTGTACTGGGAAAAATAGCTGAAACCATAGCACTAAAACAAAATGAGAGAGAAGCTGACCTTGCTCTGGCTAATATAAAAGCCAAGATGGAGAGTTAAGGTATGTCATCATATTATTGTGTATTTTTGAAGTATGGAAATTTGACTTATTATTTATTGCTGGTAATATTATAAAAATTAAGGAATAATAATCTTAAATAATAAATTACCAATATTTTTAGATGATATATTTTAGAGAAAAAATTAAAATTAATTCTTCAAAGATTCTATTCAAAAGTATCATTCTTCTAAGAGACAATTCATGCTGGCGAAGCTAAAGAGCAAGCTTTGCCTTTTTCCGTTTCGCTATCTTTTTCCTTTTTCTTTAGTTGTTAAAAAGTAAAATAATATTTATTAAAAAATTAAATAACTAATCTTAATTAATAAGTAAAATCAGAGAGTATTTCCAAATAAGGCAAGCTTTTAAAAAATAAAAAAGCTGTTTGGAAGTACTCTCTTTTATTTAATTGGGTTATTAAAAAGATACATAACTTATCAGTCAATAAAAAATATAAAAAATTAGAAATTAAATTATAAAAAAATGAGCAGCATATATTCATTAAAAGAAGAGTACCTGGCAAAGGCTAAAAAGTATAACTTAATACCTGTT
This sequence comes from Actinomycetota bacterium, assembly GCA_016783985.1. The sequence continues at coordinate 11,752 of JADHVM010000004.1, read as the reverse complement.
TATAAAGAATATGTAGTTGATACTGAAACACCTACATCAATATTTATAAAAGCCAGCGGATTGGAAAAGGAGATGTTTCTTCTTGAAAGCATGGAGGGGTTAAAAAAATTATCACGCTACTCTTTTATTGGAGTGGGAAGCAGCTCTCTAATAAAATTTGAAGATGAAGTCTTTTCCATGGAAGAAGCCGGTAAAGAAATTCTGAACTTCAAAACAAAGTCTCCTTTGGAAGAATTAGAAAAGGTGATGCATGAATATCGTTTATATAAAAATCCCGAATTAAATCATTTTGTGGGAGGGGCTGTAGGATATTTAAGCTACGATCTGGTTAAATATTTTGAAAATATAAAACTTACCAAGAACAAACTATCGCTACCAGAAATAATGCTATATTTAACTGATGTGGTTATAGTTTTTGACCATTTCCTAAATAGAATGAAGATAATTTCCACAGTAAAAATTGAAAAAGATGCAGAAAAGGTTTATTTTCAATCAATACAAAAAATAGAGGAAATAGAGTCAAAAATCTTTTCAAGCAGTAAAAACGGCGCTGACAATAACTTCCCCTACTATATGGATAATACTGAAAAATTTGATATTAAATCTAATTTTAGCAAACAAAAATTTTTAGAAGCTGTCAAGAAAGCAAAAAAATATATTACCAGCGGAGAAGCATTTCAGATAGTTCTTTCCCAACGCTTTAGCATAGATAGTCTTTCGAATCCATTTAACATATACAGAGCTTTAAGGACAACAAACCCGTCGCCTTATATGTATTATATCAATTTTGGAAAGTTTAAAATTATTGGTTCTTCACCTGAGCCTCTTATTAAAATTAATGGCAGAAAAATTCTTACATGTCCCATAGCTGGTACAAAAAAAAGAGGTGCCAGTCCAAAAGAAGAAAGGTTTCTGGTAAGCAGCCTTTTAAACGACGAAAAAGAGATGGCGGAGCATAATATGCTGGTTGATCTTTCGAGAAATGATCTTGGAAGAGTATGCAAATTTGGAAGTATCAAAATTAAAAAATATATGAGTGTTGAAAAATATTCACATGTCATTCATCTGGTATCAAGGATAGAAGGCACTTTGGACAAAAAAAGCACAATATATGATGCACTAAAGAGCACTTTTCCTGCTGGTACATTATCGGGCGCTCCGAAAATTAGAGCTATGCAAATAATAAGTGAGCTGGAACCAGATTGCCGTGGACCATATGGAGGGGTAGTTGGATATTTTGGTTATGATGGCAGTCTTGATACCTGCATTACAATAAGGACTGCTATTATAAAAGATAGCAAGGCTTACATTCAGGCAGGAGCAGGCATTGTTTATGATTCAGTTCCTGAAAATGAATGGAACGAAACTTTAAACAAGGCGGGTGCACTTTTTAAAGCTATCAAACTCATAAACTAAGTGTAATTATATTAATATATTATCAGGCAGATTGCTTAAAAATTATAAAGTTACGAGGTGTTTTGAATGTTAAAAGATATTATTGAAAAAATAATAAGGTTTGAAAACCTGGATATGGATGAAGCATATAAGGTTATGAAATATATTATTGAGGGTAATGCAAATGATTGCCAGATTGCTTCGTTTTTAACTGCATTAAGAATGAAGGGTGAGACAATTGATGAAATAAGCGGTTTTTCTAAAGCTATGCTTGAAAAGGCTAAAAAAGTAACAACAAAGTACAGGGATGTTGTGGATACATGCGGCACTGGAGGGGACAGGAAAAATACTTTTAATATTTCCACTGCTGCAGCTTTTATAGCCGCTGGAGCAGATATAATAATTGCAAAACATGGCAATAGAAGTGTTTCAAGCATGTGCGGCAGTGCTGACGTACTTGAGCAGCTTGGAGTAAATATAAACCTTGAAACAAGCGATATTTCAAAATGTATAGATGAAATTGGCATATGTTTTATCTTTGCCCCAAATGCTCATATGGCTATGAAAAATGTTGCAAAGGCAAGAAAAGATATGGGTATAAAGACTATATTTAATATTTTAGGTCCAATTACCAATCCCGCAATGGCAAATGGAAGAGTCTTGGGGGTATTTGATGAAAAATTAATGGATAAAATGATTTATTCTCTTAAAAATCTGGGGGTAAAAAGGGCATTTGTGGTTTATGGAATGGAAGGACTTGATGAACTTTCCATCTCAGATAATAGCCTGGTTCAATATTTAAATAATGGTAATGTAGTAAAGTATATTCTTAACCCTGAAGAACTTGGTTTAAAAAAATACAGTACTGAAGAGTTAAAGGGTGGAGATTCAAAAGAAAATGCAAGGATTTTACATAATATTCTTTCAGGAAGTGAGAAGGGTGCTAAAAGAGATTCGGCTGTATTAAACGCTGCTGCGGCAATAGTTGCGGGAGGAAAGGCTGATAGTTTACAAGAAGCAATAAAAATGGCAGTTTATTCTATTGAGAACGGAAAAGCACTTGCGAAATTAAATAAATTAATTGAATTTACAAATAAATTCTAATAGAGATTTGGCCTATGTTCTGGAGGATAAGGTGGATTATTTAAGAGAGATACTGCGTAACAAGAAAATCGAAATAAAAAGCCTGGATGGCAAATTTAAAGATAAAAATTTCATAGATGGTAATTTTAATTTTATAAAAAATATCAGCGGTAACAGAGTACATATAATTGCAGAGATTAAAAAGGCATCTCCATCAAGAGGGATGATTAATGACAGCCTTGATGTTGAAAAAGTTACTCTTCTTTACTGCAAATATAAAAGCTTTATTAGTGCAATATCTGTCATTACTGAGTCTGTTTATTTTAAAGGAAGTAATGATTTCTTGAAAGTGGTAAAAAAAGTATCAGATCTTCCAGTTTTAAGAAAAGACTTTATTTTTCATGAGAGCCAAATATATGAGAGCGTAGCTTTGGGGGCAGATTGCATTTTGCTTATAAGCTCAATTCTGGGACAGAAAAAATTAAATAAGCTTTATAGTTTGGCTACAAATTTAGGGCTTGATGTGCTTGTTGAGGCACATAGTGTCAAAGAATTTGACAAAGCATTTAATACAGGTGCACGACTAATTGGCATAAATAACAGAAATTTAAAAAATATGGAAGTAAGCATAGGCAATACTATTGATATTTTAGAGCATACAGCAAGTAAAGATATTAAAGATAAGATATTGGTTTGTGAAAGTGGAATGGAAAATACTGGTTATATTAAAGATTTATATAAAAGAGGAATTAAGGTTTTTTTAATAGGCAGTTATTTTATGCAGAGTAAAAATCTGGTGCACGATTTAAGTGATATGGAAGCTGGGTTAAAAAGAGAAAACCTGATCTAAAAAATTATATAGCTATAAATATATAAAGGATTACAAAATAAGGGGCTAATTTATGGTTTGGATTAAAATATGCGGAATCACAAATGAGGAGGATGCCTTAAAAATATCAGATTTGGGGGCAGACGCTCTTGGGTTTATTTTATCTACTGAAAGTGTCAGGAGAATAGAACCTGACAAAGCAAAAGAGATAATACTTGCAACAAAAGATAAATTTATAAATACTTGCGATAAAATGAGGCCGTCATTTGTTGGAGTTTTTGTAAATGAAAATATGGGTAAAGTTACAGAAATTGCAGAAAAACTCGGCCTGGATCATATACAGTTATCTGGTGATGAAACTCTGGATTATTTAAAGAAAATTAAAAAACATAATAAAAATATTAAATTAATAAAGCTTGTAAGAGTTAAAGATAATGTTTCATCTTTTGCAGTCATATCAAAGCAGATGCTGGAATTTAAAAAGGCAGCAGACTTTTTTTTACTTGATACTTTTAAGGAAAATATTTATGGAGGCACGGGTAAAAGCTTTAACTGGGAGATTGTAAAGGGATTAAGCGAGGATTTTCCTGTAATTTTAGCTGGAGGATTGAACTGTGAAAATGTAGCCGAAGCAGTACAAATAGTGAAGCCCTTTGGTATTGATGTTTCAACAAAGCTGGAAGAATCACCCGGTAAAAAAGATATTAGAAAAGTGGAAATATTTATTAAAAATGCTTTAAAGAAGGCAGATTAAATGAGAAAAAATATAAAGGATGTAAAAAAAGCTCAAGGTTATTTTGGGTCATACGGGGGAAGATATGTTCCTGAAATACTAATCAGTGTCTTGGATGAACTTGAGAAAAATTATGTGAAGACAAAAAATGATAAAAAATTCCATGAAGAACTTTCCTATTATTTAAAAAATTATGCAGGAAGGCCAACACCTCTTTATTTTGCTGCAAGACTTACAAAATATTTGGGAGGGGCAAAAATTTATTTAAAAAGGGAGGATTTATGTCACCTTGGTGCTCATAAGATCAATAATACTTTGGGACAGGTGTTGCTTGCGCGAAAAATGGGTAAAAACAATATCATTGCAGAAACAGGTGCGGGACAGCACGGGGTTTCAACTGCAGCTGTATCAGCACTCTTTGACTTAAAGTGTAAAATATTTATGGGGGAAAGAGATATTGAAAGACAGTCTCTGAATGTATTCAGGATGAAGCTACTTGGTGCTGAAGTTATTGAAGTAAATTCCGGTAGCAAGACTTTAAAAGATGCTGTAAATGAAGCTATCCGTTATTGGGTATCAAACATAGATGATACATATTATGTGCTGGGTTCAGTCGTAGGACCACATCCCTACCCAACAATGGTTAGAGATTTTCAGAAAGTTATCGGTATTGAGACAAAAAAACAGATAATAGGCGCTGAAGGCAGATTGCCAGACTATATCTTAGCATGTGTTGGCGGTGGAAGTAATGCAATTGGAATTTTTTATCCTTTTTTAAAAAATTCTAATACGACTAATCTTATCGGTATTGAAGCAGGAGGCGAGGGTATAGCTAGCCAGAAGCATGGTGCTTCGCTTTCAGCTGGAGAAAAAGGAGTTCTACAGGGCAGCTTTAGCTATCTGCTTCAGGACAGATATGGACAGATAAGGGAAGCTCATTCCATATCGGCTGGTCTTGATTACCCGGGAGTTGGTCCTGAACATGCATATCTGAAAGAAAAGGGTTTAGCAAGATATGAGAACATACTTGATAAAGAAGCTCTTGAAGCATTTAAAATTCTTTCACAACTTGAAGGCATAATACCTGCACTTGAGAGTGCACATGCTGTAGCTTATGCCATAAAAATTGCCCCGAATTTAGATAAGGATAAAATTATTGTTATTAATTTATCAGGTAGAGGTGATAAGGATATTGATACTGCATATAAATTGTTAAAGGACAGTCTATAAGGTAATTTTAAATAATTATTAAAACTTAAGCAGGCAAAAATATGAAAGCTATAAAAAAAGAAAAAATAAGAGAAAATAGAATAGATAATGTTTTTAATAAATTAAGAAGTAACGGCCAAAAAGCTCTTATCCCTTTTGTTACATGTGGTTATCCTTCTATCGATGGTTATATGAAATTATTTGATGTACTTGAAAAAAATGGAGCAGATATTATTGAAATTGGAATTCCTTTTTCAGATCCTTTGGCTGATGGACCAGTCATTCAAGCAACATCGAAAATTGCTCTTGAAAACGGTATTGACACAGATACAGTTATGGATACCATTGTTAAAATAAGGAGCAAAAGCAGTATTCCTATTGTTATTTTGACTTATTTTAATACTATTTATAGATATGGTATTGATAAATTTCTTAAGAGAGCTTCGAGTGCAGGAGTAGACGGTCTAATAATCGCTGACCTGCCTTTAGAAGAATTTTATAATTACAGGTTGTTTTTTAATAATTCTTCTATCTATAAAATAATGCTTGCTTCTCTCACATCAACTAAAGAAAGACTATATAAAATTTCAAATATTTGTAAAGGTTTTCTTTATTGCGTAGCAGTAAAGGGAGTGACAGGGATAAGGGATGGAATAAGCAGTGAGGTAAAAGACTTTTTGTTAAAACTCAGGAGTATAACAAATCTACCACTGGCTCTTGGATTTGGAATATCAAATCCCGAACAGATAGATGAAGTTAAAAAATATTGTGATGCAATAATTATTGGGAGTAAGATGCTTTCGTTACTTCTTGATGCTGATAATTTTAACAAAGGCTTAAGTAAGGTGGAAGAGTTTATGATAAAAGTAAATACGGTTTTAAAAGTAAATTAAGGATTTGCAAGAATTTGCTAAATTTAAGGAAAAAATGAAAAAACAACAAATTGATATATTAATGATTGATAACTATGACTCCTTTACTTTTAATTTAGTGCAGTATTTTGGAATACTGGGAGCTAAAATAAAAGTTTGTAGAAACGATAAGATAGGTCTGTCAGATATAGAGGAGATGAATCCATTAAAAATTGTAATCTCTCCTGGTCCCGGAAGACCTGCGGATGCAGGGATTTCTAATAGTTTAATAAAATATTTCTATAAGAATATACCAATTTTAGGGGTATGCCTGGGCCATCAATGTATCGGAGAAGTTTTTGGAGCTGATATTATAAATTCTGGTATTGTTGTACATGGGAAAACTTCCCTAATGTACCACGACGGGAAGACAATTTTTAAAGGTTTAGATAATCCTTTTAGAGCAGCAAGATATCACTCTCTTATTATAAAAAAAGATACCATTCCATCCTCCTTTGAAATATCAGCAAATACTGAAGATGGTATTATTATGGGAATAAGACATAGGAAGTATAAGTTAGAAGGTATACAATTTCATCCAGAATCTTTTCTAACGCCTTTAGGCATAAAAATGCTTGGAAATTTTTTATATTATTAGGGTAATTTAAACAAAAGGCATGAAGATATATTATTTGCGATATAGTTCCGATTTTATTAATTGAACCTTTTCGAGTGCAATATAGTTCCTATTGTCATGCTATTGGGAGCTATTGGCAGTTTATTCAAATCTCTGAACCAAAATAATCTTTTGCAAACATTATCATCCTAAGCAGCTGATAGAATGGTTTGTAAGCTTATTTTAATTTTACCAGAGATGGTAAACATATTCCTTTATATAATTTTCATATACCCTTTTTACAGCATCCATCTGAACTTTGGAAAGCGGCAGCAAATCAGATGCAGTAGAATTTGAAATTACCTGATCTATATTGCTGGCTCCAGGAATTACACAACTAACATTTTTATCCATGAGAATCCAGCGGAGAGAATACTTAGCCAGATCTTCTGGAGGAAATACTTTCTTTAGCTCCTCAACTGCTTTAAGCCCGACCTCATAAGGGACTCCTGAGAAGGTTTCACCCTTATCGAAGAATTGTCCATCCCTATTAAAATTTCTATGATCTCCTTCTGAAAAAAGAGTATTTTTATTAAACTTTCCGCTGAGTAGTCCGCTTGCGAGAGGAACTCTGACAATAATACCAACATTGTTTTTAGAAGCCTCTTCAAAAAATATATCGGCGGGCTTTAGCCTGAACATATTATATATAATCTGTACTGATGCAAGACCAGGGTACTGGATTGCTTCTAATGCCTCCTCTACTTTTTCAACACTTACACCATAATGTTGAATTTTTCCATCTTTTTTCAGATCATCCAAAACCTCAAAAACTTCAGGCCTAAAATACACTTCAGTAGGAGGACAGTGCAGCTGGATCAGGTCAATTGTTTCAATGTCCAGCCTCTTCAAGCTGTCTTCTATAAAACCAGTAATATTTTTTCTATTGTATCCCTGGGTATTGTGAGGCATTAGCTTTCTGCCACTTTTTGTGGCAACATAGATTTTCTTGTTTACTTTTTTTAAAAACTTTCCAATGGCTTCCTCACTCAAACCATCATTATAGACATCTGCAGTATCTATAAAATTAACTCCACTTTCTACTGCTTTATTCAATATGGCCTCTGCAGTATTCCAGCTGAATTTTTCTCCCCATTTTCCACCAATCTGCCAGGTGCCGAGAGAAACTTCTGACACTTTAAAACCAGTTTTTCCAAGTATTCTGTATTTCAAAGATACCAACCCCCTTTTTCTCCAAAGTTATTAATATTATAAAATATCTAAAATTAGTTTTATTTTACGGAATTTATTACTAAATGGAAATGTTAATATTTTTATACAGAGGATGTATTATTTGTGATAGAGTTCTGATTTATTTAACTGGATAATATTGGGTGTTATATAGTTCTTATTATGGTGCTATTGGGAGGTATTGATAGAATAAGTTGTTGAGCTTAAATGGTAATATTTTTATACAAGAGTTGAGTCATTAGTCAGTAATAAAGCAAGGTGAATAAATATATGGCATCTTCTCATTTAAGCCCAGAAAACACTTTGTTTTATATTATTTATCATAATAATCGGTGAGTATTTTTAAAGCTATGTCAAATTTAGAATTGTCTTTTTCCTCATCAACTTCAAGAGCTATACTTAGAAGTATGGGATTTTTTTCATCTAAGGTAAATACAATAAACCATCCTATTTCCTGTTGGTTTCCAAGTTGAGCTGTTCCTGTTTTACCTGCTATGTTGAGTCCGGGTATTCTGGCAGAATGACCTGTGCCGGTTGAATCTTCTATTACATTAATAAGCGATGGGAGTATAACATCCAATGAAGATTGCGAAATGACTTCTTCTTTCCAGATAACCGGACTAAAAGACTTAACTGTTTGTCCTGTGGAATCACAAATCTCCATGACGAGACGAGGCAGTATGATATTTCCATTGTTAGCAAAGGCAGTAAACATAGTAGCAAGCTGCAAAGGAGTAATTAACATCTCTCCTTGACCGTAGCCAGTATTTGCTAGAAGAAGAGGTGACCAATCCGAATTTGCATTTTTAACTTGGGAAGTGGCAGTTAGCATAGGAAAGGATACGGGTTCTCCGAATCCATAGCTATTTGCATATCGTTCCAAGGTTTCTCCACCTAATTCCAATGCTAACCATGCAAAGTAAATGTTGTTGGACCATACCAGTGCCCGATCCAGATTAACGTCACCCTTGGGATGGTCGATTCTTCGAATAAGATAATCACCCCATTCGGGTGATGGTTTCCATTCAAGATTTTTGGCTTCTTCCACAACTGTATGAGGAGTTATAATTTCTTGTTCAAGAGCCATTGCCGCAATAAATGGCTTTATTGTAGAGCCTGGAGGATAAAGTGCCCTGACTGCTCTATTTAAAAATGGATTATCTTCATTTTTTGAAAGTTCCTTCCACATGGAAGGCGTTATTTTAGGTGGGAAAACATTGGGATCATATGCAGGCTGGCTGACCATTGCCAGAACTTCCCCTGATTTGGGATTAATGGCTATGATGGTACCTTTTTTATCGCCCATAACCTGGCAAATAATAGATTGAAGGCCGGAGTCTACTGTTAAAATGATATCATGGCCATCTTGTACAGGTGATTCCGCAATGGTTATTTTGTGCTCTCCACTTGAGTTTCTAATAAATAAAGTATAACCTGGTTGCCCGTATAATTCTTCCTCCATTGATAATTCCAAGCCCATATGGCCTATTAAGTCTTCCGGATAGTAGTCCCGGTCCGCTTTTACTTCTAATTGTTCTACTGTGATAGGACCAATATATCCAGTAATATGGGCAAAAATGTCCTCATAGGGATATTGTCGAATATCTATTGTAGACAGTAAAACACCTTGGATGGAAAGGAGTTCGTCCTTAAACTCCTGGGTAAGATTGAAGGGGAAATTACGCAATGGAACCCGGTGGTCGGGTTGAACCCAGTCCTGATTGATTTCTTTTAAAATATACTCTTCACTCACCTCTAGTAATGGAGCCAACATTTTTGCAAACTCTTCTTCATCAGGAATTTTACCAGGCACTGCTGCTACTTCATAACCAAGTCCTTTATAAGCCAAGGGTTCACCATATCGATCCAGGATAAAGCCACGTTCTGGAAACTGCCGAATAAAGTATACTTCATCATCCCCTTCAAGCATAGGAAAAATGAGGGAGGGCGTCCATTCTATCTTCCATTGGTTTTCCTCATATACCATGGGCAGCATATAGTTATTTTCAAATGATCCTACTGTGTCTGTATTAAATACTATTTTTACAGGGAGATAAGCGTTATCAGATTCCACAGATATTTCATTGTAGATTATTTCCATGTTTTTTACTTTGATGGAAGAAAATATATTGTTATATCTGTTAACGAAGGTTTCCTGGTCTATATTGGATTTGGCAGCAGAGGACAGCATGTTGTACATACCGTAATAATTTTCTTCACTCCATAGAGATAGATAGGTTTGGGATGCCTCCATGGGATCTGCTTTGCTGCATCCCACAAGAGGTGAAAGAAACAGTAGAAAACAAATAAAACTTATAACGAACTTTTTCATATTGCTTATATCATAGACGATTGTATAGTTGGTTTCAACAAATTTACAACTGATCGATACCGCAAAGTTTTTATTTCTGCCAAGTACTTATAAGCAAATTTTACCACTATAAATTATTCTTTAGGTGCTTAATCCGAAATTAATAATCTTTTATTATTATATGAAACATAAAATTCTATAGCGGTATACCCTAATATTTCCTATAAATATGCAAGCAGAAGGATACATTAAAGACATTCCATGAATATGGACATATTTTGCAGGAGTTTGTAACAGGCAAGCCTTAAAAATACTTCCTAAAACTCAATTTCTTAATATAAGGCCTTATAGATAATATGGGGTCTTATATTTATATTAACTGAATGAATGTTCTTAAGATTTATGTGATATAAATGTCTGAAGGTGGATTGCCATAGCGAACGAAATTAGAATCAGAATTATTGATTCGGATGAAGATATTTTTATACCAGAATTGAGTTTTTTAAGGTTTTATTATTTTTCCTACCATGCTACTCACTATTTTTATTTAAACTTTGAAGATATATTTTTTGTGATACAGTTCTGATTTTATAAGTCGACTATTTTCTGGTGTTATATAGTTCTTATAAGTGTGGTATTAGGAGCTATAAGCTAATTTTCATCTACTTTATAAAAAATGCAGATTCATACTACATAGAATTAAAAAGGTTATTTGTTTAAGGTGAGATATTTTTATACTTGAATTGAGTTTTCAAATAATTACTCTATTATTTTTACAACACTTAAGGTTGCAATTAACATTTTATGGTAGTAGCATAAGGTTATAATTAATATATGCTAATAAAAAAATAAATATATACCTAAATAAAGATTAATAAATTTAGTAGCATTGAGGTTTTTCCTATTATAATTGGGCGCCAATTGTGTGGAAAAGCTTAGCTAATAGCGAAACCGACTAAATAGGTCGGTTTTTTTAATTTAAAGGCTTAAATAATTATTAGAAAGGAGAAATATAATGAACGAGGAAAAAGTCCAATCTAAACAACCAGATGAAATATACTGTCCAAGCTGTGCAAAACCTATAAAAAAAGATGCAGTGGTATGTCCCAATTGTGGTGTACAAATAAAAGAATTAAAAGTTACACCTGAAGTCATAACCTTAACACCAGAGCAGGAACTTACTGAAGGGAGAAATCAGCTTGGAGGAATAAAGGTATGGTTCTGGATTATAATTGTAGTATTTGGACTATCTCTTATTATTTTTCCTATATCAGTTTCTGTCCAGGGCACACAAGAGCTTAGTGGTATGCCACTTGCTACTTTTATTATAACCTTTGTATTTTCCTTGGGTATCTGGCTTGCTCTATTTATAATACCTCTGGTAGGAATGGCTAAAAGAAAGCCATTTTCGGTTAATTTTACAAGAGCTATGCTTGTAATTACCATGTTTTGGTTTCCTATAGGTACCATAATT
>JADHVM010000064.1 GCA_016783985.1 Actinomycetota bacterium | reverse complement strand
GCAACAGTAAAATATTCCAACACCAAAGGCGGGGATAACTGGAGATTTAAATGGACAAATCTAGACACTGGAGAGACAGTACTGGATAAAGGGGACCAGTACAATAAGGATCAAAAGGGAAATTATTTTGAAGGCATCCTTGAATCGGATATTTATCCTTTAGATGAATCATCAATTATTCCGTACGGTGATTACAAGGTAGAATTTTATAATAACGGGGAACTGATCAAAACCGCGACTTTCAAGGTAAATAAACCTCAGGTGAAAATATTGGAGGTTTCACTTGCGGACCAGGTTGATCAAAATAATGTGCCTGTTACCACAACTCAAAAGTTCAATTCAAATGAAACTGTTTATGCCTGCGTAAAAGTCGATTATCAAATCATAGGAAATACTTTAAAGGCGCAATGGAAATCAAGTACAGGTGAGCTGTTAAGTGAAACCAAGAATGATTTGACAGCAGATTACTATAGTCCATCATATATAGCTTTTACCTTCCAATGGACAACAGGATTTATCCCTGAAGGCAACTATAAAGTCGAAATATATTTAAATGATAATTTGTACGGCTCCTTTGATTTTGAGGTTACAGGTGAAGTCGCAGAAGCAGCAGTTACATTTGATCAGGGCAATAAGTATTCCAGCACTGATTTCGGATTTACAATAACAATACCTGACAACTGGACTTATGAGGAAAGTAAAACAGCGGAAGAGGTTGGCTTAAATATTTATACACCTTCTCCAAACTTACAAATATCCTTCCTGTTTAAGGCAGTATATCCAGTTGGTTATTCACCTTATGAAGAATTCGCTGATGATGACTCAGCGAGTTTCGCTGAGCAGTTGAACTGGACTTTTGTTGAAAAGAGTAAAAAAGATGCCGTTTTGGAAAATGGTACTCCCTGCAAGGAATACTATTACAGTTACACAGATAATGATAATAACAACTGGGTAATGGGTTACTGCTTTGCTGAAAATAAGGGTAAATTATATTTACTCATAGTTATTACAGATGAAAGCAACAGTGATATAGCTACGGCTGCTTACATAGGAATGCTGAATTCATTAACCTTTAATTAGAGCAATAGATAACTTTTATGATGAATATGATGATTACAGCAGAAATAAATATGTGGATTGTTAATATATTGATTTTTAGGTTAATTACTATTCCTTGTTCTAATCCTACCTAAAAACAGGCTAAATTTGAAACAAAAATTAATAGCCCTCTCACGGCTAAAACAAAGATTCGAGTCCCCTATGCGCTACCAGTCCTTTTTTTATAAGATATCTTGATAGTAATATTTTAAAAAGAACTCCCTTTTAATTCTTAATTCTGGTTAGTTACCCATTTTAATTGTTGTAAAGAATTTATAGTAAAAAAGTAATATCTGTATCGGATTCTATTTTTGCAGAAATCTTTTTAAAAATTATTTTTTACAAAAAAATTATAAATTAGAAGTTTTTACTATTTTAATAATTCAAAAAGATTATATTCTAAAAATCTATCAATAATATTTTTCTGTTTTTTTGTTAATGAATTATAGAGATCTTTTAACTTCTGAAATTCCGCATTTGATTTCCTTATATTTTCCAATAGATTTTCTATAACTAAATAATCTTTTTCCGCTTTATGTCTTCTTTGATCGTTTATTATTATCTTCTGAAGTAGATAAGCTTGTGGAGTAGGAACATTTATTTCAATACTTTTAATATTAATGGCTAAAGTATTTCTAATCAATAAATCAGTATGTCTAAGTCCTTCTGCTTTAATTCCAAAAGATGGAACTTTATAAGGTTCTGACTGTCCTTTGCCAATCTCTCTTACCAAAAACTCTATTTCCAAGTCTTTGCCCTTATAAAACTTAAATACTCCGCTAATATAATCAATTGAAGTATCATAACCTTCTTTTTCTAAAATACTTATAATATTGATTCCTTCTTTAGGTTTGTTAATATTCTTTATTAAAAAATCAATATCTTTTGTTTTTAAATTAGCCTCAAAATTTTTTAAATAACTGGATACCTCATAAATATATTCTGCCCAACTGCCTATTAAAACAACGTGCTCAAGGACTTTATTTTTTTCTAATATTTTAATTGTTTCCCAGAATATTTTTTTAATATCATTCATTCTCAATATTTCCAAAAACTCTAAGATCTTTTTTTATTTCTTTTAATATTTTTAAATATTTTCTTCTTTTCTTTATTTTTAATTTTAGCTCCTTCAGTTCTTCACTATTGAGTTTCAAATAATCTGTATTTATTTTTTCCACAGTTCTATAAACCAGATAAGGATATTTTTTATTACTCCTCTTTTTAAAGACTATGCTACCCCTTGGTAATTCCAAAATCTTATCCGTATAAAATTTTTTCATTTTTATTAATCGTTCTTTTTCTTCTTTAAGCATTTCCTTTAAAACTGCCATAATACTTTAGTTCCTTTAATACTTTAAAATATAACTTGCCCTACATATTTTAATATTTTAATAATTGTAGGGCAAGTGTTTTTTAATAAATATTGCCCTACATTTTTTTCATTATACTATTTTGTAGGGCAAATATAAATAAAAATCTTTAATTTGTTTTAGACCTTTTATAATTTGGTTTGAAATTGTAATACTTGGGGCTGACAGATCTAGAGTCAATATAAACTATACCACTATTACTTGGAATGTAAGTTTCGTTTTATGTTCACTGATAATCTAAATATTTGTCCAGTATGAGTTTTGAAATAATTTCATAGCAAAATTTCAAGGTTTTTAAATCTACCATTTATTTATATGAATCTTTTGTTTATCGTATCTATCAGGAGTTTCCTTTTTTTCTGTCGGATGTCCAATAGCAATCATTGATAATGGTATAACCTTAATAGGAAGATTAAGTAATTTTTTTAATCCATCTACGACATCTTTTCTTGGATATGCACTTATCCATACTGCGCCAAGTCCTAGATATTGAGCTTCAATCAGGATATTCTCTGTTGCAGCGGCACAGTCCTGATCCCAGTAACTTGCCCAATCATCGGCATGTTTTTCTTTTTCTAAATTACCACAGACTACAATAGCCAGAGGTGCTTCTTTTAGCATTTGAGAGTAAGGATGTATTTCTGTGATGGCACTCATTATATTTTTATCTTTTATAATAATAAATTCCCATAGCCGCTGATTATAACCTGATGGTGCAGACATAGCAGCCTTAAGTAAATTTTCAATATCACTGTTGGATACTGGTGAGCTTGTATATTTTCTTATGCTTCGCCTTTCAAATATTTCTTTCATTATTTTCTATTCCTTAGAAATCTTCTATATAATTTTGTTAAATCTCTAATCTAAAATAACATTATTTTTATTTTATATAAAATAGTATACTTTTAAAAGCTGATAGGTACTTTAGACTTTAAGTCAATTAGTTCTTTTATAATTTGATTCGAAATTGAAATATTTTGGGCTACCATTAAAGTCCTTTAAATTAGCAATAAAGATCTATTATTTCTTCTATTATATATTCCAGAATTAAAATACTTATTGCTTTCCTATCAGATCAAGTCGCATAATCTATCTGGACTTTTAAAAAACCATATTAAATTAAATTCCAGTAACGTGATTAAATCATTCACACTTCAAAATCAAATATTTCCAAGCTATTTATGAATTAATAAACAACATGTAGAACTACTTCATTTATTAAGTAATCCCAACCATCCCATTGATTATCAGAATCAGTTGCCGGTGTCGTGTAACGAATTCTAATCCGGAATCTTGTATTTCCATTATTAATAGCATTCTGTAGCTCGGTTTTTAGTTTTGAGCTAGTACAGGTAATCGCTGGATTGTTAAATGATTGAATGGCTACATAGGGTGTTATGTTAAAATCTGCCATTACTATCGGTCCTGCTCCCCAATCCACAGCATCAATCCAGAGGGACCCCAGGAAGGTAGGGTCGCCCCACACCTGTTCCGGACTAAGGGATAGAGAAGCTTCTGTAATTGTAACTCCAGCCAGTCCTGTGATGTCAAAGCTCATATACCCCCTGCATTGTTTATCTCCAGTGGAATCACCGGCAAATATACTGTCATGAGGATATTTGATAGTTCCACCCCACTCTATATATCCTCCTTCAGTTGAAACCACAGGAACATCTACTTCAGTTATAGGCTCTGGGCACCCCCAGCTTAATTCTATGGAATCTGAGTCAGATCCTTCTGAATTTGTAGCGGTAGCGGTAAGCGTATATGTTTCATCTGGATCATCTAGATTAATCTGTGCCTTTTTAGAACCCCAAGCACCATCGCTGTCATCCTTACTGAATTCAACTGTAGGGCCAGGTTTACCGGTTACTATTGCCTTTATACGGTAGTAGCATACATTATCAGAAGCCGAATAAGTAGGGCCTTCATATATTTCAAGTTCAATAGTAGGCGCTTCTTTTTCTTCAACAACTGCTTCCTCTTCCTCCTCAACTTCTTCAGCTTCTTCCTCCACTGCTTCTTCTTCAGCTGCTACTGCTTCTTCCTCCTCAGTTACTTCTTCTTCAGCCGCTGCTTCTTCCTCTTCGGCCACTGCTTCCTCTTCCTCAACACCTATCTTTTCCTCTTCAGGAGTAGTTCCCAACTGAGTGCAAAGAGCTGCAAAACTGAAAAGAAAAATGATAGTCAGGATAGCAAGAAAAAAATATAATTTATTTTTTTTCATAATATCCTCCAGAATAATACCAATAAATTATAAAAGAATATTTAAATAGTTAAATTATACTACAAAAAAAATCTTTTTTTCACCATTAAAAAATTTTCAAATAAATATCAGATAATTTCAAGATAATTTAATTATTAATGTCTCAGCAAATATAAAATAAAAGATTAATAAAAAAAGGCATCCACATAGAATGCCTCTTAGAATGCCTTTTTTATCTCTTATATGCTCAAATATATTCTACTAAATTAAAACTTTAAAACTTTACCTAACCTTTCCTTTTAATCCTTTTCCTGCTACAAATTTAGGAACAGTGCAAGCTGGAATTTGTATAGTTTCTCTTGTGCGGGGATTCAATCCAGTTCTTGCTTTTCTTTTAGACACCTGAAAGGTACCAAAACCAACCAGAGATACTTTGTCACCTTTTACCAGTGCATCAGTTATAGATTCCTGCATAGCATCTATAACGCTTGCTACATCCTTTTTTAATAACCCCGTTTTACCATTTATTGCATCTACTAACTCCGCCTTATTCATTCTTTCTCTCTCCTTTCATGTTAATAAATAAAAAATATTTGTTTCTATAAATTTAAAATGCGCCCCGCCCAATTAGTATTACTCTTATTAGATTAATTATAATATTTATTTTAAATTTGACAATACAATATTTTATATTCTTTTTATAATAAGTCTTGCTAAAATACCAACAAATTAATTAATCTAATTTCTTATAACTAAACGCTATTATATACTTTTTGCATAAATTTTAATACACTTTAGTTATATTATTTCTACAAATTTTAAAAACATTTTTATTTATTCTAACATTCCATATAAATTTTTAGTATTTCTTTGAGAAAATCCAGGGCCTCTTGTTTTGGTCTCTGGAAAGAATTTCTTCCAATTATAGAACCAAATCCTCCACCTTCTTTTATTTGTTTTATTTCCTCAATTACTTCCTCTCTGCCTTTTGCAGGTCCTCCTGAAAATATTACAATCCTTTTCCCATTGAATGCGCTCTGCACTACATGCTTGACTCTCTCCGCTAATGTACCCACTGGAATATTATACTTCTCATATACCTTTCTTGCTTCTTCAAGTTCTATATGATCAGTCGGCGGCTTTAACTTTATTAAATGAGCACCTAATTGAGCGGCGATTTGAGCTGCATATGCTACCACATCAACTGCAGTTTCCCCTTCCTTTGATAGACCGGAACCTCTTGGATAAGACCATATTACTACCACTAATCCATTTCTCTTTGCTTCCAGAGCTATTTCTTTAATCTCTTCATACATTTGTTTGAAATTAATGCTGCCTGGATA
>JADHVM010000063.1 GCA_016783985.1 Actinomycetota bacterium | reverse complement strand
AAATTATCTCCAGATTCAAATTCCACATCTCTTTCTGTGTCTTGGAATATTCCTCTGCTGCTTCAGGACAAATTATAATTTCTCCAATTGTTGTAAATCCATTAATATCCTTAAATTTATCAGCACTTTCTTCAAAATTTACTAAATCATCATCACTATATGAAAAAGATAAAACATCCGTCACCCTATCTGTATTTCTATACTTTTTATTTAACTCCTTTATTTCTTTCTTCCCCACAAAGATAATATTAAGTTCACAACCATCTTCATTATCAAATTTATTAGAAATATATTTGGAAGCTTTTTTTACTAATTCCAGGTCTAAATAAATCTTATCCTGCCTATTAATCAGTATAACTTTCACAGGTTATCTCCCGCCACTTTTAATTTAGAATCTGTATAAGTCAATCGAGAATGATAAATAGAGATAAGACCATCAATTAAAGTAAGCTTAACGGTACTTATTTCCTTAAGAGTTATATTAGATTCACTTAATTGACCATCTTTTATTTTATCTTCAACTACATAATCTACCATTTGCTCAATCTTCTTTGGTGTTATTCTTTCAATAGACCTTACAGCCGCTTCTGTCGAATCTGCTAACATAAGAATTGCAGCTTCTCCGCTCTGAGGCTTTCTTGTAGGATACCTAAAATGTCCCTTTAGGCCCTCGATACTTCCATTTGATGTTTTAATAGTATCCTTATTCTTTTGCTTTTCATAAAAATAAGTAATTAAAGAATTTCCATGATGTTGAGAAATAACATTAATGACTTTTTTTGGAATTTTGTTCTTAATGGCTATCTCAATTCCGTCCTTTATGTGATTAGCAATAATATTTCTACTCATTGACGGATTAAGCCTGTCATGAATATTCTCAATATCCACTTGATTTTCATAAAAATATTCAGGCCTTCTAAGTTTTCCAATGTCATGATAAAGTGCTGCCACTTTAACTAGCAGCGAATCTGCACCAATAGCTTTCGCAGAATTCTCCGCCAAATGTCCCACTATCAGACTATGGTTATATGTACCTGGAGCATGAATTAAAAGTTCTTTTAGTAAAGGCCTATCAGTATGGGACAACTCCAGCAATCCCATAGCAGTTACAATATTAAATACTGACTCAATAAATGGCATAAGACCAATGGTTAAAATAGCACATATAATACCATTTAATACTCCAAGCATTGTATATAAAGCTATTGTTGTTGCCTCTCCTCCAATGAGGTTTACAGTAAAGAATAAGGAACCAAGTATAAGGGAGCTTATAAATCCCCCCTTCATAACTTCAGCTCTCTGGGAAACATTTGATACTAAATATGTAGCAAAAATTCCACCTATCATATAAACAAGAGCTATGCTGAAAGCAAAATCTGTAGCAATACCTGAAAAGATAGCAAGGCTAACAGTTGCCATTATTCCTAATCGTGCATCAAATAAAATAGTATAGATCATAGATGCTGCAATTATGGGGAACATGTAATTCCATAAACTTAGATGTATTGAGGATAAAATTGTTAAAATCTTTATAATTGCAGTAAATATTACTATAAGAAGAGAAATTAAAAATACCTTTTTTGTATTTTCAAAAATTTTTCTGTTAAATTTATATATATAAAACCCAAAAGATAATAAAACAATCAGTGCTGCTAGAGACATATATACATATCTTCTCCAGTTAAATTCTTTTTCTAGCAGCCCTAGCATTTTTAATATTATAATATTTTCATCACTAACAATTTCTCCTTCAATTATAATGGTTTGACCTTCCTGGATATTTACCATATGGGGAGGGGTATTTAACCTTGCCTCTCTCCTAGTTTCCTCAGTTGCCACCGGGTCAAATAATGCTGTTGCCACTATATTATTTTGAAGGACGCTGGTAACAATAGGAACGTGCTCCCTATCTACCTCTTCATTTTCTTCAACTAATTTTAAAACTTCATTTTTTACAAAATCTACTTCTGTTGGTTTAATCTTTTCTTCCATTATATCTTTTGCTATTTCCTGAGTGCTTGCCATAAGAGAATTATTCTCCTCAGTAGAAAGATTAAGAGCAGCAGAAATAGTAGATTCAGAATATACATTCCCAAAGAGGTTGGTCAAATAGTCAACTTTCTCTTCGAAGGACTTATCTTCTTTTTTCTGTACAATCCCTGTTAAAAGATAAAAATATTTTATATTATATAAAGTTCCTTCTTCACCATTTAATATATCCACATTATAAACATATATATCTTCTACCCCAGTTTCATTTTTATTCCTATCTTCTTCAGTCTTTTCAATATCCTCAAATTCTATACTTTTAGTTGCCTTTATAGTACGTGGACTGGGTTTATCCAACTCAATTCCGATATCTGGTGTATAATCATACGAAAGCATTGCCGCAATAAAAGCCAGAGTTAAAACAAATATATATATCCTCTGAGCAATTTTACTCCTGAAAGAAAAATATTTTAGAAAAAAATTCTGTGGCTTTACTTTATTTCCACTCTCAGATTTTTTTATAATTTCCTTCGTTTTACTTTTTATATTTTTATTTTTTGCTATCATCTTCTAGTTTTTCATCATATTTTTTATAAGCATTTACCATCTTCTGTACTAATGCGTGCCTTACAATATCTTTAGATGTAAGATAAACAAATTCAATCCCTTCTATATTATCCAATATTTCCCTTACAAGTATTAGACCTGATTTTTTATCCTGTGGCAAATCAACCTGTGTAATATCTCCAGTTACAACAATTTTTGAACCAAATCCCAACCTGGTCAGAAACATCTTCATCTGCTCAGGAGACGTATTTTGTGCCTCATCAAGTATAATAAAAGAATCATTTAAAGTACGTCCTCTCATATATGCAAGCGGTGCAACTTCAATAATTCCCATATCCATATACTTCTGAAACGTTTCTACATCCAGCATCTCATATAAGGCATCATAAAGAGGCCTAAGATAAGGATTTACCTTAGCGTACACATCCCCGGGCAGAAATCCAAGTTTTTCACCAGCCTCAACTACTGGTTTTACCAGAATAATTCTTCCAATTTCGTTGCTTTTTAATTCATTTACAGCCATGGCTAATGCTAGATAAGTCTTTCCGGTCCCGGCAGGACCTATACTGAAAACAATCGTATTTTTTCTTATAGCTTCAATATAATTATTCTGCCCTTCAGTACGTGGTTTAATTTTTTTTCCACTATTTAAAATTAAACAATTATTAAATATTTCATGCGGTTTAAACTTTGATTTGTTTCCCATTATCCTTATTGAATCACTAACTTTTTGAGTATCTACTTTCTGCCCGATATTAATCTGTAATGACAGGTCATTTAGTAATTTTATTACCTTTTTTATATTCTTGCTTTTACCAGAAATCTCAACATCATTGCCCAATACAAATATATCTACATTATATTCTCTCTCTACAAGTTTTATTAATTTGTCTCTATCCCCAAGCAGCTCAGCAATAGAATGATTTTCAGTAAAATCAAGGGTTATTTTTTGTTTAGTAGGATACAAAAATCCTCCTCAAGTAATATGTATTAATTGAGTGTTTTGAAAGCTTGTAATTTTATCCAGGAGGCCAGCTAAATTTTCTTTTACCCAATATGTGAAAATGCAAATGATCTACACTCTGCCCTGCACCGCGCCCTGTATTTGTAACAACTCTGAATCCATCTTTCCCCAGCTCAAGCTTTTTTGCAATTTGTGAGATTGACTCCAGGAGCTCTTTAACAATATTACTATCTAATCTTTCTATTTCTACAATAGATCTTATATGCTCTTTAGGAACTGCTAAAAGATGCACCGGCGCTTTTGGGCTTATATCTTTAAATATTATCACATTATCAGTCTCTAAAACAATATCACTGCCTATTTCTTTATTTACTATTTTACAAAAAAGACAATCTTTCATATCACTCCTAATACACCAAATTGTATTTCTATATATTTTTTATCAGTAATTAACTCCTTACTAGTAATTATAATATATATTTTTAAAAACTAAAAAATTATACACCCTTATAGAATTTTTACAATATCTTTGAAAGTTTCAATTTTTATGCAATCTGCCCAGCAAACCATCTTTATACATTAATTCTGCAAGAACTTTAACCATTTTCCCTTTCTCGAAAACTCCATCAGTTTTATTAATCGGGATATAAATTTTTATATAATTTCCAGAAGTTCCATTAAATACCTTCTTTTTAGTGTCTATTTTTTCACAGAGTACTTCTAACTCTTTTCCAATACTTTCTCTTATATAACTTCTCCTCAATTTATCCCCGATTTCTCTTAAAATTTTACTTCTCTTAGATTTAACTATCTCCTGAATCTGACCAGAAAAGTTTGCAGCAGAAGTATGTTCTCTGAGTGAGAATTTAAAAACATGCAGCTTGCTAAAAGAAACATCTTTAACTAAAGCTATAGTTTGTAAAAAATCCTCATCTGTCTCTCCAGGAAATCCAACAATAGCATCTGTCGTTACAGCTATATCAGGAACTGCTTTTCTGATAGCTTTAATCTTTTCCAAAAAGGACTCTCTTCTATATAGTCTCCTCATCGATGCCAATATTTCATTACTCCCACTCTGAAGAGGGATGTGCAAATGCTTTGCGATTCTACTGCTTTCATCTCTCATTAAAGATAAAATCTCATCATTAATTTCATTTACTTCAATTGAGCTAAGTCTTATCCTTCCTATATTTGTCTTATCAATAATTGCCTTTACCAGCCCTGCTAAATTACTTATCTTGCTGCCATTGTTTTTACTATTTAAAACAAAATCTATCCCATACTTACCAATATGAATTCCGGTAAGTACTATTTCCCCAAATCCATTTTTTTCCAGATTATTGACTTCCTTTAAAACTTTATCTGGAGATTTACTTTTATAACTGCCCCTTACCTTAGGGACAATGCAGTAACTGCAATTCTGTTCACACCCATCCTGTATTTTTACAAGTGCTCTGCTGTGGATCTCGTTCCTGTAATTATTCCAACTCCAGTTCCTTTTTCCTGTTGATTTTTCTCCTGTGATGATACTCTCAATAAAATCAGGTATATTGTACTTATCTTTATTCTTTATAATATATTTAACATTATTATCATTTAAAAATTTTTTATTAAAACAAGGGAAACAACCTGTTACTACAATTATACCTTTAGGACTGGCATGCTTTAATCTCCTTATAATCTGTCTTGACTTCCTATCACTTGCAGAGGTAACTGTGCATGTATTAATGATACAAACTTCTGGATTATTATCATATGGTACAATGCTGTGCCCCCTCTTCATCAGATTACATATTATGTAATCTGATTCACTTTGATTGGTCTTGCAGCCAAGCGTATTTATAGAAAATTTCATATTAATTTCTTTTATATCTTTTTAAACTGTAATCCGGTACAGATAAAAAATAAATAGCTGCAGTTCAAGATCTTAAAATATTCTTTCCAAGATACACTACTGCTGCCTCATTTCTTTTTAAAAAATCTACTTCTTCTTCAAAGCCGTCCTCAGGACTTATTATATACCCTATATTTCCAGTAATGTGCCTATTGCTGCTATTGATACCCCCGCTATTACTGCCAGCTTTACCACTGGCTATTTTTTTAAAATAATCACTTAATCTTCCTTAAATATCCATCCCTTCAGACTTTTTCTTTTCTATCCTTTCGTATGGGAGATAAAAAATATCAAATCTTGATATTTCAATACTAAAAATATCAATGGGAGATTCGACCCTGCAAATAAAATCTCTTTTGCATTATTTAGACGCTTGCATTGCTATTACGTCCCACCTGCCTACCTTATTGTCTAATCTTTTTTTATCTAAAATCACCCTCCTGCTAAAAACTGGGACAATGCTGCTAATCCCAATCTCAGCTGTTTTTTGAATTGCAATTTCCATTGCATTTTTTTTAAGAATACATTGAAATAATATAATACGGGGAAAAGGTTTAAAGATTTCACTACCTTTTACTGATATCCTGCTACCATCAACATTTTCTATTTTTATAAAAAAATAT
>JADHVM010000062.1 GCA_016783985.1 Actinomycetota bacterium | reverse complement strand
GTCATTTAAACCATAGGGAGTTGGTTCTGTAACTAATATGCAATAATCACTATCTTTAACTGAAAATACCATAGGACATGCAGTCCCAGGCGGGCAATCTATTATAACCAATACATCCTTTTCTATAAATTTATCTAGTGCTGTTTGAATAGAGATAGTCCTCATATATCCCGGTTTTAAATCTCCCATATAGAAATTAATACCTGGTTTTGAAAAACCCTTTTTTATTTTTCCAATCCCGACATCTTTTTCACGAACTGCACCTTCGGAGCACACAAGCAAACATCCCCCGCAACCATGACATAGCTCAGGGAAAAAGATTACTTCATCACCTGCAACTGCTACTGCATTAAAATTACAGAATTCAGCACACTTACCGCACGCATTACATACTTCCTTTAAAAAATAAGGGTGCTTCATTTCTACTTTTTGGATATGTTTTATATCCGGCTTAAGGAAAAAAGCAGCATTTGGTGCTTCAACATCATAATCCATAAACTGACAGAACCCTACAGCCAACGCTAAATTTACAGCAACTGTTGTTTTCCCGGTGCCTCCTTTTCCACTAGCAACTGATACTATCAATTTTTAACTACCTCCTTACGCTCCAGGGCCTGTTCCAAAATGAGACCGGACATCAGGGCCTTCAGTCGCTTTAAATTCATCTTTTTTCAGTTTCTCTATAGCATCTTTTACTAATCCTGTAATACCTGAATAAATCTTTATATTAGCTGAACTGAGAACCCTGTATGCATTGGGACCAACGTTTCCAGTAATAACTGCACCTACTTTTTTATCAATAATCATTTGTGCAGCTTGTATTCCAGCACCACCCATTGCCTGTCTGCTTTGATTTTCAATATACTCAAAATCATTACTTTCAGTATCATAAATTATAAAATAAGGACACCTCCCAAATCTCATATCTACGTTAGACTCTAAACTCGTACCTGTTGAAGATATTCCAATTTTCATCTTTTCCCCCTTACAAAATTTATTATATTTTAATATTAATCTCAGCTAAAAAATAGTAGGAACTATAAAATCTAATTTTTATAATAATTTAAATTTCCACACGCTATTCAAAATCAATAAGCCTCTTTCCACATTCAGGACATTTTATTTTACTTATTTTGTATTTTTCTTCTTTACTCTTCAAATTTCCTTTTTTTATAAAAAAATGATAACTGCCTTTTAAGCACTTTGTCTTTATAATACTCTCATTAGGAATATAATTGCCGCCTTCTACCTTGAGAGCTTTCCCATCTAATATAGCTGTTACCATTTTTTCTCTACCTGACCTTAGCAATCTTTGAAAGGTTGATCTCGATATACCCATCTTTTTTGCAGCATCAGTTTGGTTCAGATTATCTTTATCCTTTAATTTTAAAGCTTCTACTTCTTCCAATGTCAAGTTAATAACATCCAATTTAGTCATTGGTATCCCTTGTGGCTTATAATAAGCAAATAAGGGTAGTACATCTACTATTTTCCCTATTTTTGGTCTAGCTGCCATCTCTTACCATTTTCTTTCCACATTTTGGGCAATTTATCTCATAGCATGGTTTCCCTATGATATGTTCGACTTTTGTACCACAATTTGGGCAGACACATTGACCTTCAGGACCTAATCCTTGTCCTCCACTCATTCTTCCCTTTCCAGAACCTCTGCCCCGGCCAAGTCCTCTTCCTGTTCCTGGGCCTTGACCCTGTGGTCCAGTTCCATCTCCGCCTGGCATAATATACCTCCTTTTTAATTATTATCAATCCAGTAACACTTTTTTATTATTTGTAATATATATTTTAACTTTCTTTATCATGATCGCACTCTGTCTTATCTATCCCATATCCTTTGCCATCTCCAGGTTTGCAAAGGCTTTTACCTTTTTCTAAAGTATCAGAAATGATTTTATCAATAGTATTGTCAATTTTCCCTTCTACACCTAATATTATATCTATATTTGCATCTTTAAAAAGTTCCTTTGCCCTCATCCCCATTCCACCTGCAACCATACAGTTGACACCCTTCTCGCTAAGAAACTGCGGCAGATATCCAGGGTGATGACCAGGATTGTCAATTACCTTTTTACTGATAAGCTTTCCGTTTTCAATATCTACTAATGTGAAAGAAGGGCAACGGCCAAAATGTGCTGATACATATTCGCCATCTGTTGAAATCGCTATTTTCATTACTAACTCCTCCCTCCGATTAAATTTTAATTTTTATAATTATATAAAGAAATTATACATAATAATATTTAGTACTATTATATATTTTATACTTCAATTTTCCTTCTATTAATAATTCTCTAAGGCATTTAATGACTTCATTTATGTTTACTTTTAATGATTCACTTATATCATTTATACTGACAGGTCTTCTTTTTGACAATTCAACAATATCGTTTGAAAGATCTTTTCTTCCACTACCGCTTACTTCAATTTCTTTATACCTTATTATTTCAGCTTTCCTGCCAAGTATTGTTTTAATCTTATTTAATCTTTCCAAATCAGGTATAGAAACATCCTTACTTCCCGTTGGCCTAACTGCAGTATTTAAATGTATTCTTTCTATACCTGTTCCAATATCATCAATTCCATCAATAATTTTTTTAAATTCTTCAGCTGTTCCAATATCATCATTAATACCCTTAATCAACATTATCTCCAGCCATATTCTACCTTTAAAAACACTTAACAGTTTCTTTAAACCCTCAAAATTTTTTATAAAATTTATATTGGTTTCTGGCCTGTTTATTAATCTTAAAATTTTATCGTTTGGTGCATCAAATGAAATCTTTACAAGATCTGCTTTTATTATATCGTCTCTTACACTCTCTTTGTAAAGTATGCCTCCTCCTGTCAACACAACTACTGGAATATTAGTTACCTTTTTTACTCCATCAATTAACATTCCTATATCCAAGTTTAAAGTTGGCTCTCCTGCACCTGAAAATGTAATGTAATCAATTCTCTTATTATCTTTTATTGCCTTTTTTAAACCTGTTATTAGCTCTGCTAAATCTATGCTAATATACCTTTTTCTTTTAACAGTTTTATTTGTTGTTTTTCCTAGTTGGCAATAAATACAATCGTAGGTGCATGTTTTATAGGGAACAATATCAATTCCTAGAGAGTAACCAAATCTCCTTGATAAAACTGGCCCATAAATTATACTCATTTAACTTACCTTTTTTACTAATATATATAACTTTCTAACCTTTGCATTAAAGTTCTCTAACTTAGTAACCTATTTCATCTTTAAATAAATTATTAGCATTTGCCCATAACCATTTGATAATATAACATAAATTACTATAAAAGGTAAGCTCTAATCAAACATTTCTATTAACTTACAATTTAAATTGTAAGTTAGATACAACCAGAAAACTATAAAAAATTAAATTAGTGGTTCTGGTTGATCAATAGCTTTTATTGGTAATATATCAGTTTCATATAAGTAAACAGAAAATTTACCCATATTTACTTTTATTCCTCCATCTTCATACCTATTTGAAGTTATATAGTGTTTATTTTCCAGCCCAGATAAAAACTTCCCAAGATTACTATCCTTCGAGTAGCTGGTTATAAAATTAACACCTTTTTTTGTTACAACAAATACTGGTATTTTCATACCAACCTGCAGTATTGACTCAGGACCTATAATATCTCTAACATGCTTTGAAGCACATGCCCATATTAAATCGCCACCAATTTTAATATTCATCGCTTGTTCTTCATCTATTCCTGTATTGCATACCACTAAAATAACTATATTTGCATTATATTCCTGTTCTAAATTCATGATTTTAAAAATAATATCATCTTCATCTCCTCTTACAGTAACTGCAATATTTCTATATCCGTAATTTAGTGCTTTTCCAACACCTTTAAGCTGATCAATTTCTGCATCAATAGATGATAAAACATAACTATTATTTTCTTCTATCTTTGATATGACTTCCCTTATTGGAGAAGTATAAAAAATCCCATTCATATAAGCTCCAATACCCTGTACTACTCCCGGTTCACTTGTAATTACTGTTCCTACACCTTCACAAACTATAACTGCTGCCTCAATATTTCCCCGCTTTAGGGCATACATCATCATTTCGGATGCACCAAATGGAACTATTATTTTTTCATCACTTATCTTCCTATGACAGGTGAACATTCCCCGTTCATCTTTTTGCTTCTCAAACTTATCTATAATTGATTTTTTATTTATTGACTTATAAGAAAAAAGTGATTTAAAAAGTGGACAATAATGAACTAGTGGTTTCTCTACTTTAATTATCTTTCCATTCGATATAGCTACAAATGCACATGCTTTTCTGGTGATATGTAAATCTGTTGGAAGTTTACCAAATTCTTTTTTTATTTTATTTAAAAAGTCTCCAACTTTTTTGGCTGCACTTATCGACTTCCACCTCTCCATCTTTTCCCCTGACATCTTCTTATAATCATCTTGCCCATATCTTCAATATTACTGGACCCACATCTGGGGCAGATAAATTTTAAATTATCTTTTTTAACACTTTCCCATACATAACTGCATTTTTTGCACCTACTCCTGTTTTTTAAGAATGTAAAACTTCCACCTTCTATTTTTATTGCCTTACCATTTACAATTGCCTCACTGATTTTCTTCCTTGCACTATCAATAAGCCTCGTAAATGTAGGCCTGGATATATTCATTCTCTTTGCAGCTTCTTCCTGTTTGAGCTTCTCGTAGTCTGCAAGTCTTATTGCCTCATATTCATCAATAGTTAGAAATACACTACTTGATTGCTTTGATACTCCTACAGGTTTAAAATGTAATGTTCCAGGAGGATATAGAACATTTCTTATTTTTCTAGGTTTCATTTATGAAAATTCCCATCAATATTTAGATATAAATTTAAGTACTTCATTATACTAACTTTATTAAATCCAATACAAAAGCTACCAGCATAAAAATTATTATTAAATTACTTTTATTTTATAATTATTTTTCTAAAATATCTTTTACCCTTCTGAATTATCTTATTATTAATCTTCTCTAATTCTAATTCTAAATTTGGGTCTTCAAGCTTCTTGCTGCCCAGCTTTACTGCTCCCTGGCTAATCAATCTTCTTGCCTCGCCATTAGAGCCGGCAAGCCTGCTTTTAACAAGTACTCTTACTATCCATACTTTACCTTCTTTTATATCATCTTGAGCTAAAACATATTCTTCAATTTTATCAGGTATAAGTTTATCTTTAAAAATATTATCAAAACTCTTTTCTGCCATTGCAGCATCATCCCTGCTATATAGCCCCTCAATTATCAATCTTGCAAGTCTCCTTTTAACTAAAACTGGGTTCACACTTTGACTAATAATACTATCTTCTATTTCCCTAATTTCAGCTATATTTAACCTGGTTATCAATTTATAATAATTAATCATAATGCCATCTGGAATAGACATAATCTTGCCAAAAATTTCCTCAGGTGGCTCTGTAATACCTATATAATTTCCAAGGCTTTTACTCATCTTTTCTACTCCATCAGTTCCTACAAGAATTGGCATAGTTATAGCTATCTGTGGATGTTGTTTAAATTCTTTTTGCAGTTCTCTACCCATAAGTAAGTTAAACCTCTGATCGGTCCCGCCAAGCTCAATATCTGCCTTGATAGCAACAGAGTCGTAAGCCTGCATAATAGGATATAAAAATTCCATAATAGCTATAGAAATATTACCCTGAAATCTCTTTTTAAAATCATCTCTTTCAAGCATCCTGGCAACTGTAAATCTGGAAGTTAAGTTTAAAATATCTTCAAGCCTTAAAGGCTTTAGCCATTCTGAATTTTTAACCACTTCTGTTTTTTCAGAGTCAAGAATTTTAAACGCCTGCTTCATATAAGTTTCTGCATTTTTATCTATTACTTCAGATGATAACCTTGGACGAAGAGCTGATCTTCCAGAAGGATCGCCTATTCTGGCTGTATAATCGCCAATAATTAATATAGCTTTATGACCTAAATCCTGAAACTGCCTGAGTTTATTTAAAACTATCATATGCCCTAAATGTATATCTGGCGCAGTAGGGTCAAGTCCGAGTTTAACCTTTAAAGGTTTATTTCCTTTTATAGAATCACTTACAATACTCTCAAGTTCTTCTGCTAACAGTACATCTTCTGTTCCTTTTAATATCTCTTCCATTTGCTTTTTTAAACTCTTTTCCATTTCT
>JADHVM010000061.1 GCA_016783985.1 Actinomycetota bacterium | reverse complement strand
CTTTACAGTTATCTTCCTTTTGTAAATGGTGGAGCTATGATGGTAGATCGCAGGGTGTTTTTAGAAACCGGGGGATTTGATGAGGATTTTTTTGCCTATTATGAAGATGTTGATTTTGGCTGGAGGCTCTGGGTATTAGGATATAAAGTGGTATTTGCTCCAAAATCTATTGTCTATCATCACCATCATGGCACCTCAAAAGAATTTGGTGAAGATAAACTAAGATTTCTTAAAGAAAGAAATTCCCTTTATTCAGTTTTTAAAAATTATGATGATAGTAACCTGGCTAGAGCATTTTCCGGCACCCTTTCCGTTATCTTTAACCGGATATTTGTAGATTTTAAATTTGACTATAAAAAATATTATGACTTGAGCCAGCCGGGATCGGAAAAAATAGATACCGGTAATCCTGAATTATTAAAAGAGCCCCTTAGCTCTCTTATGGCGGTAAGGGATTTTTTTGATAACCTGCCAGAATTGATTAAAAAAAGAGAAAAGATCCAGAGTAAAAGAAAGAGAGACGATAAAGCTCTATTTAATTATTTCAAAGGTCAATTTCTTGCTGTTTCACCTGACCCTGATTATCAGAAAAAGCAGATAAATATACTGCAATCACTGGGTATTTATAAGATTTTTGAGAAGGAAATAGAGAGGACTTTACTTATAATCTCCAGTGAGGTTGTATCCAAAGAAATGGCAGGACCGGCTATAAGAGTCTGGAACTTTGCTAAAGTGCTCTCTCAATATATGAATGTAATTCTAGCTATTCCGAATAAAGTGGAATTTCCGGAGCAGGATTTCAAAATAATACAGTTTAAGGATAATGGTAATCTCCATGAAATTACAAAGGACTCTGATATTATCCTTTGTAATGGAATGACCTTTGCCAGGTACAGGAGCATTAAAGAATCCGGTAAATACCTGATTATTGATATCTACGACCCTTATAATCTGGCAACTCTTGCTGAGCATAATACAGCAACTATCAAGGAGAAGCTGGAGGTATATAAATCAATACACTATTATTTTAACGAGCAATTTTACTACGGTGATTTCTTTATATGTGCTTCTGAAAGACAGAGGGATTTCTGGCTGGGAATGCTGGCAGCTTTAAACAGGGTCAATCCTTATTCCTATAATCAGGATCCCACTTTAGAACGGATGATAAGCGTAGTTCCATTTGGTCTTCCAACCAATAAGCCCATGCATACCAGAGAAGTATTAAAGGGGGTAATCAAGGGTATAGAAAAGAATGATTTTGTAGTTATTTGGGGTGGTGGAATATATAACTGGTTTGATCCCCTAACGCTTGTAAAGGCAATGGCCAGGATATATGAGCTGAGAAAGGATATAAAACTTTTCTTTATGGGGGTAAAGCATCCTAATCCGGAGGTAAAGGAATTGCAGCTGGTAAATGAAACCATAAGCCTGGCTAAAAAATTAGACGTATATGAAAAAAATGTATTCTTCAATTTTGGATGGGTTGAGTATGAAGACAGGCAAAATTACTTTATGGAATCAGATGCTGGAATAATTACTCATCCCAATCATATAGAAACCAGGTTTTCATTTAGAACCAGGGTACTGGATTACTTGTGGACCGGACTTCCCATAATCTCAACCAGGGGAGATAGCCTGAGCGATCTGGTTGAAAGAAAGGGTCTTGGTCTTACTTCAAGAGATGAAAGTGTGGATGATATTGTAGGAGCTATAACCAGGCTTGCAGATGATAGGGAGTTCTATAACCAGTGTGTAAGCAATATTGAAAAGATAACCGGAGATTTTAACTGGGAAAAGGTGTGCAGGCCAATTATAGATTTCTGCAGAGATCCGATATCAAATGCTGAAAAAAGTGGAATCAGTAAAGATGATCGAGGAGAGCCGGCAAGTAGTTACAATAGTCAGAAAAGCAGCAAACCAGTAAGGTATTTAGTAAAAAGATTTTTTTATCATCTGGGAAGTGAGGGATTTAGAAAGACTATTAAATATTCTTCAAATTACCTGAAAGAGAGAAAGTAAAACGTATAGTAGTAGAGGGGTAGGAAATCAATACAGAAAATAAAAAAATTAGTTCTAAAAATATAATATTCAGAGTAATAAATATCGTTGTAGTTGTAGGATCCGGTATTTTTCTTCTTTTTTTCTTATTAAATCAGATTGACATAGAGGATATTATAAAAGCTTTTTTGGGTATTTATAAGCCTTCTCTTATAGTTGGTTTAATTCTTATTTTCTCAATTGATTTTTTTAGAGCCTACAGGGCAAAAATTTTAATCGGATCTGGTAGAATTAGAATGGTTGACATGTTTTTGGTTTCTCTTGTAAGAAATGGCTTTAATATGATACTGCCTGCAAGAACAGGAGAGCTGTCCTATATTTATGTTCTTAAAAGAAAATTTAAATTTCCTTTAGAGATTGGCATTTCAACTTTAATGATCGCACTTGTTTTTGATTTAGTTATTGTTTTTTCAATGATTGTCATTTCTATAATTATTGTGGGAGTAAATAGATATGCTGTTTCTTCTACCAGTGTTATTTTAATTGCTGCAGCACTTCTTGTTTCCTCTTTACTGGTCTTATTTTACCTGTCAAAATTTATAGGACTTTTTATTAAAATATTTGATAGAACTTTATCAAAATATAGAATAAGTAAAATTAAAATTATTCAATATGTATATAAAAAATTAGTTGAGACAAATAAAAATATTGAATTAATTCAAAGAAGAGGAATATACTGGAAAGTATATTTAGTCACAATACCTGCTCGAATTTTAAAATTTACAGCTTATTATTTTTTAATTCATGCAGTACTTAAGCCTATGGGCTTTGGTTTTAATGATCTTCCATACTGGGTCATTTTTTTAGCTACTGTAGCTGCCGAAATATCTGCTGTTCTGCCTACGCATTCCCTTGCGGGCCTGGGTACCTATCAAGGAGTATTTGCTCTTGCATTTATAATATTAGGCTTTAGTAAAGAAATTTCTATTATAGTTGGATTTAGTTACCATATTATAAATTTGATTTTTACCGTAGCATGGTGTCTTATAGCAATGATTATATTAAGCATGCCGTTCTATAAAGTGAAAGAAAATAGTAAGGGATACTTGTAAGAAATTTAAAAACAAAATATTTCTTTTATGAGAGTGAAATCATTTTTTAAAAAAATTGGAAGTTTAATTGTTACAAAAGAGATTTTTGAAGATAAGAAATCATTAAGAACTCTTTATAAATATTTTCTTATAGGGCTACTTATTAGATTTATTCTTTTACCGTTTTTTTTCCAGAGAGATCTTCTTTCAACTTATCAGAGAGCCGCAGAAACGGTTTTTGCCGGTAATTTCGGATCAGATTTCCAGCAAATGCTGACAAATGTGATCCACTCTATCTATCTGTTTATTATAAAGTCAATATTCCCGGCAATAAATAAATTATCTCCTATTTTACTGGAGAAAGATACCTGGATATCCTGGATCAGTTTCAACAGCAGCTATAATGTATTTACCGCACTGGCTCTTTTTAAAATACTCTACCTTATATTTGATGTAGTTTGTATGTTTTTAATACTGCGGCTCTCTTTTGACAGTGAACCTGAAAGTAGATTACGGGTTTTTAAGTTCTGGATGCTTAACCCTTTCGTAATATTCATACTATATGTCTTTGCCAGACATGATATTATTGGAATACTTGTGACACTGGTTGCTTTGTTGCTGGCAAAAAAGAATAAAAAATACTGGGCTATTATAGTGCTTGCATTTGGCATAGCCCTTAGATTTTTCCCTATAATGATTCTTCCCCTATTTATATTTTATCTGGCGCGCACCAAAAAGGATTATATTATACTATCTGTAATAGGGATTTCCGGCCTGGCAGCAGTGGAACTATTTTCTTATTTTTATTTTGGGAGAAGTGTTATATTTTCACTGCTGAATGCCCAGCATTTCGATTATATCCTGTCATCAAAACTGGAATTGGTAATACATGACCGTATGTTTATTTTTGTGGCAGTATATATAATTATAATTCTAAGTTTCCTGCACATCAGAAAAAAGAGTTTTGATATACTTTTAAATTATGGGGCAATTATATATCTGGCTTATGTCAGCCTTTGTTATTTTCATCCGCAGTATATGCTGTGGACAGTTCCTTTTCTTATAATCATATTTATAAGAAGAAAGTCACTCCTGTACTATCATTGGATTCAATTTGCTTTGCTTATGGTGATATTGATATACTGGGGAGACCTGGTTACAAAGTTTGTTTTTGCTCCTATAGATCATAAGTTTTTTGTTTATTTGACCGGCCCTATTCCTATTATAAACCGGTTCTATGATCCTGTTAAATTCGTAAATATATTCA
Source organism: Actinomycetota bacterium (assembly GCA_016783985.1). Next base: position 1,960 of record JADHVM010000061.1, on the reverse strand, counting down.
GAAGCATTTTCACAGGCGTATCGTTATGGATGATATATTTGATTTATAAGGATAATAAAATACTGGCAGATGAATTAAAAAATAAGAAAGATTAAAAAAGTATGGGAAGAATAAGTTATACAGTAAAAATAATTATATCAGTTTTTCTGGTGGCCTTGATTTTGCCGCTACTCTCAGGATGCAGGGGAATCTTTTATATTCCGGGCGCCAGTTATGGCTACTACATATGGGAGGAGGACAGTAATATATTTGTAGAGTGGAGCGCAGACCGTAAAGATTCAAAATTTGATGGCAGGATTTCAACTGATGGAAAAATAACTAAATATAAATTAAACGAGTGGGAAGAAGAAAATGATGTAATTGAAGTGGGGGAAAATAAAATTGAATTTTCGGCCACTCTGGGTAGTGAAGATTACTCAGACGGGTTTAGCTTTGCTCCACAGGACTACACTTATCTGGAGTTTGATTTAAAGATGAATGATGATTACGATCTTTCCAGGACAAATGTAGGCGGATTTCTTGAAAATCCGGAAGATAATGTATTTAGAATAGAAAAAGGATATTTTGACCAGCTTAAGGAAAAACCCTGGTATAGAAAACATCCTTTTTCTGAATTCTTCAATAAATTATTTTCAAATAAATACTTTACATTTGTCTACCTATTTATACTGGGAATAATTATTATAGAAATTTTAAGGATAACTGTTCTAACCAAAAGAAGAAAAAAAATTATCGGGCTTGCGATTTCATATACATCGCTGATTCTGGTTGAAATTTGCATTTATTTTGTTTTAAAATTTTTGGTTCGCTAAAAGAGTATTTTTGAGTTTGGGAGATTTAATGATAAAAATTGCCTTAATTGGAGCTGATGGCCAGCTTGGAACTGATATAGCCAGCTATTTTAAAGGGAAGGGAATAGAATTAATAGGACTGATTGGTCTGAAGGATATTGATGTTTGTGATTACATAATGAGTAACAACATCTTGAAGAGAATTAATCCAGACCTGGTTATAAACACCGCTGCTTTCCACGATGTGGACCTGTGTGAAGATGAAGCCCTATCTGCTTTTAAAGTAAATGTGATGGGAGTTAAGAATCTGGCAATAATATGCAGGGAAATAAATATTCCTCTTATGCATTTCAGTACTGATTATATCTTTGATGGAAAGAAGAAAAAACCCTATGTGGAAGATGACTGCGCCAGGCCGCTCAGCCTGTACGGTATATCCAAGCTGGCAGGAGAACAGGTGATACAATATATGCTTGAGAAATATTATATTGTAAGGCTTAGCGGGCTCTATGGGCATGCGGGATGTGTTGGCAAAGGAAACATAAATTTTGTTGAACTGATGATAAAGCTGGCAGAAAAAGAAAAAGTAATAAAAGTGGTAAATGATCAGATACTTACTCCCACCAGCACCAAAGATGTTGCAGAAAAGCTTTTTGAACTTATACAGACTGAAAATTACGGTATCTATCATATGACTAATACCGGAAGCTGTTCCTGGTATGAATTTGCCTGTAAAATATTTAAACTTATGAAATTATCCACCAATGTTTTACCTGTCACTACTGAGGAATTTAAAGCGAAGGCTAGGAGGCCAAAATATTCAGTTCTGGATAATGTAAATTTAAGAAATATTGGCCTGGCGGATTTGAGAAACTGGAAGGAAGCATTAAAGGATTATATTGAAAGTAGAAATGAATAAAGATATTGCCGGGGTTGAACAGGGCAGGTTTATAAAATTTTTCTATATAAATAAAGCGAGGATATACGCTTTTTTTTCTTTCTCTATCCCTTTTATATTTTATATTCTGACTCTGGAACATAAATTAGTAGGAGGTGATACCACCTGGTACGCCCTTAAAATTTTAAAAATGGAAGTTTTTGTCCCAACCGGTTATCCCACATTTTCTTTGCTTGGTAAAATTATAACTTATCTGCCGGTAGGTGATATT
>JADHVM010000060.1 GCA_016783985.1 Actinomycetota bacterium | reverse complement strand
CCGTCCTTAATTCTTTTATCTCTGAAACTATTTCACGTAAGATTTGGGGAGTAAGCTCGTTAGATATAAAAAAACTTTTATCATTATTTCCAGATTTTAAATTACTTATTTTTTCTTTTATCAGACAGCTGATAAATAACGATAATGATATATCCATATTTTCAGCAATTTTTTTTGCATTATCAACTAAGTCTTTATTTAACCTGAAACTATACATCTTCTTAGTCATAATACTTAAATACTAAAGATTTATGACATATTTGTCAACAATATCAAATATTAAAAACATATGACCTCCGATGTTAAGTTGATTTTTAGAATAATCTATTTAAAATGATTTATGTAATAATCAATTTATTATTACTGATACTATAATAATAGTAATTATAATCAAACATAAAAGTAATTGTTATGAGTAAAGAAAAAATTTTCTTTGATAATGCTTCTACTACAAGAGTTGATGATAGAGTTTTTGAAGAGATGAAACCATATTTTAAAAAAAAGTATGGTAATCCCTCAAGTCTTCATGATTTTGGAGATATGGTAAGAAAAGCTCTGGGCAAGGCAAGGGCACAGGCAGCCAGTCTTATTGGTGCAAATAAAGAAGAAATATACTTTACATCCTGCGGTACAGAATCAAATAATTTTGCCCTTTGGGGACTGGCCAGAGCTTATAAGGACAGAGGTACTCATATAATATCCTCCAGTATTGAACATCTATCAATTATCAACCCTTTAAAAGAATTTGAAAAAGAAGGCTGGAAGGTAAGTCTGGTTCCTGCAGATGAATATGGTTCTGTAAATCCTGAAGATGTAAGAAAGAAAATTACCAGGGATACAGCACTTGTATCTATCATGCATGCAAATAATGAGGTGGGAACCATCCAGAGAATAAAAGAAATATCAAATATTACAAAAGAAAATAATATTTTATTTCACAGCGATGGCGCAGCTGCAGCAGGAATAATACCGGTTGATGTTAATAAACTCGGTGTAGACTCATATAGCTTCACCTCCCAGCAAATTTATGGTCCAAAAGGAGCTGCCGCTTTATATGTAAAAAAAGGAATAAGAATAAAGCCACTGCTTCTGGGAGGTATTCAAGAGAGTGGAAGAAGAGCAGGAACTGAAAATGTCCCGGCTATTGCCGGTTTTGGTAAGGCATGCGAGATAGCTGAAAATGAAATGGATAAAAATAATAAATATATATCAGGACTAAGGGACAATCTGATTAAAGGAATAAGTGATAAAATCAAGAATGTTAAATTAAATGGACATCCAGCCGAGAGAACCCCTGGAAATGTACATATAAGCTTTGAATTTATTGAGGGAGAATCAATATTGCTTATGTTGAATTTTGAAGGGATTGCTGCAGCCAGCGGGTCTTCCTGCACTTCACAGGCACTAAAAAGCTCGCATGTTCTGCTGTCCATGGGCCTGTCCCCTACCATGGCACAGGGCTCAATTTTATTTTCATTAGGAAAGTATAATACTTTAAAAGAAGTAGATAGAGTCCTTGCAGTTCTTCCATCGATTATAGATAGATTGAGGAAAATGTCACCATTATATAAAGAATAGACAAATTACTTGAAAGAAACAACTTAAAATAATATATTTGTTTAAATTTTAAAGCCTGTATAGAATATAAAATACAAGATAATTTACATTTTTTTGAAAAGAGGTACCAATGTTTATGTATAGCAAAAAAGTAATGGAGCATTTTATGTCTCCAAGAAATGTTGGAGAAATAAAAGATGCAGACGGCATAGGTGAAATCGGAAACCCTGTCTGCGGCGATATGATGACTTTCTATATAAAAGTTAAGGATAATAAAATTAATGATGTAAAATTTAAGACTTTCGGATGCGGTGCAGCAATTGCAGTATCCAGCATGGTCAGTGAGATGGCTAAAGGGAAAACCCTGGACGAAGCATTAAAAATTTCTAATAAAAATGTTGCAAAAGAGCTCGGCGGATTGCCTAAAAACAAACTTCACTGCTCAAATCTGGGCGCAGATGCATTGCACAGGGCTATCGAGAATTACAAGGAAAAACAAAAAAATAAAAAATAGTATAAATGGGAGTCTATATGACTAAAAAAGAATCAAAAAGCAAAGGTGGAAAAGCACCATGCAGATGCCCTTATTGTGACATGGAGCTGGAGAGCAGCAAAGTGGAATATTGTTCTTTCTGCAATTTCAAAGTCAGCCATTGTACAGAATGCAGCTATCCGGTTTCAGATAAAATGGAAAAATGTCCCAATTGCGGAGTGGAATTATAGGAATATACAGTAGTAAAATAAGATTATGAATAAAGATAACAACATCTTTACTTTTTATATAAGAAAAACTGAATAATTCAATACTCTGTTATTTTTTATGCAATTCCACTACTTTAATTATAAGCTTTTACAAAATTTATGGGCCCTGGTTATAGTATATAAATATTCATATCATTTTTTAGTCTTTTACACTATTATATTTTGCCACATTATAAAATTTCTGATAGCATTATAATGCTATTCATACTGGGGAGTAGTCTAGTGGTAGGACATGCGGCTCTGGACCGTAGGGCGGAGGTTCGAATCCCCCCTCCCCAGCCACTAGTATTTAGACTCTTCTTTACTGATAAATAAATCCATGTATTTTTTATACCAAAATTCCCGATCATACTCAACTTTTTTATTTATTTGTTCTAGAACACCAATCTCAACAAATTTTTTTACCAATTCATTAGCTTGTGGCCGCGATAAGCCAGTCCATTCTTCAACTTTTTTTACTTTAATAATAGGTAGATTGTATAATTTTTCTAGAACAATAATTCCATTCTTTGCACGTTTTCCTAGTGTCTGAATTTTTAATAAATCTTTTATCCTTAAAGAATTTATTTTCTTTGAGGTTTCAATTGCTTCACTTGCTATTATAGCTACACCATCAAGGAAAAAATCTAACCAAGTAGTTATATCACTATCTACACTGTGGTATTTAGCTAAAGAATTGTAATATTCTTGTTGGTTCTTTAAAAAATAATCAGAAAGATATAAAACAGGTCTTTCAAGAATACCTAATTTACAGAGATAAAATGTAGTAATAAGTCTCCCAGTCCTGCCGTTGCCGTCCAAAAATGGGTGAATTGTTTCAAATTGTGCATGTAAAAGTGCAGCTTTGATTAGTGGTGTATAATCATCTGCTGCATATAAGAATTTTTCAAAATCATCAAGACATCTATTCATTTCTGATGGAGTAGGAGGAATGAAAGTTGCTGTGTTTAAAGATCCTCCCCCTATCCAATTTTGTGATTTTCTAAATTCTCCAGGAGTTTTACCAGGCGCATCAGCAGTATCTTCAAGCAGCATCTTGTGAATTTCCATTATAAACCTTAAAGATAAAGGTAGGGTTTCAAGCCTTTTAAGGCCATATTCCATAGCTTGTATATAATGAAGGATTCTCTCAACATCTCTTGGATACCTATACTCTATTTGAGATTCTGTCTTGATAACATCAACTATTGTTGCTTTTGTGCCTTCAATTTCACTTGATTTAGTAGCTTCCTTTCTTATATACATTAAAATAAAAAAATCAAGATCAGGAAGTAGCTGAGTTATTCCATCAAGCTTACCAAGCATAAGAACTGCTTTCGCATGTAATTGCTGAGTTTTTGTATTTAAAACAATCTTTTCTCTTGGGGGAAACTTATCTGGAATAAAAGCTTTATATCCGTTAGGTTGTTGAACTAATTTACCTATTCCCATTGTATTAACATGTTGTTTTAGTTGTTAGGATTATAACAGTAAACCTTACATCAGTCAAGTAATTGTTAGGTTTGGGCATTATGATATTTCTTTAATCAAAATATAAATTCTCTAAGCTTAATAATTGCTTTTAAAAATTGGTTCGAAATTTCAATATTTATGGCTGGCTCTATTAGACGCAGCCAATACAAATATTGATATTGTGGATATCTTTCAGAGAATAGACAGGATCAAGAATAAAATCTAACAAATCTTTCCTAATTTCCACAATATTGAAGAAGGTTCTAACTACTTTCACTATTATCAGATGCAAAGACAGCTGCGTATTACATACCTTAAAACAGTACTTCTTAAAATTTCCTAATATATAATAAAAATTATATAATACTTTTCGACATATCCGTCAAATGAAAGAGAGGCAATTACTAATTACGGGGAGATAATTTTATGAAAAATGTTATTATAACCGGGAGTACAAGAGGAATTGGGCTTTGCATGGCAAAAGAGTTTATAAAAGCTGGTTGCAATGTCACCATATCTGGAAGAGGTGAAAAGCTTTCAGAGGCACTAAAAAATGAGTTTGACGGATTTGAAAGCAAGATTTTTTTTGTTCCTTGTAATGTAAAAAATAGAAATGAGATTGAAGCCCTATGGAAGCAATCAGTAGATAAATGGAGACGGGTTGATATATGGATTAACAACGCAGGCCAAAATTGCCCTTATGAGTTTTGCTATGAAACTGAAGCATCCTACGTTGATGCAATTATAGATGTCAATATAAAAGGGGTAATTTATGGCTCTCAGATTGCTGCAAAAAATATGCTCATTCAAGGCGGCGGTCAGATATGGAATATGGAGGGATTAGGCTCTAATAATATGATACAAAAAAAAACAATTCTATATGGCACATCAAAGCGGGCACTGACATATTTTACAAAGGCATTAGCAAAAGAACTTAAAGGTACATCTGTTATGGCAGGACGGCTGTCACCTGGTATGATGCTGACTGATTTCATCACTAAAACACCTGAGGGTGATGAGTCTCCTGTAATAAGGGATAAGAGTTTTAGATTTATATTTAATATCCTTGCCGATAAGCCTGAAACAGTAGCTAAGTTCTTCATTCCTAAAATGCTTGCAAATACTAAAAACGATGCACATATAGTCTGGTTGACAAAAGCAAAAACAATTTGGAGATTTATAACTTTACCATTTAATAAGCGCCAGCTGATATAGTAGTGTTAGCCATCTATTAAAATTTAGGTTCCGGTTAAAAAGTTGCAAGAGAGGATCAATATGATACAGGGATATAAAATTTATTTGACCTACAGGTTCTAATACCTACTTTCCGTTGGCTTTTCTATTCTGGTTTCTTTCATTTTCTCCCATATTTTCTTCATTGCTCATATTTTCTTTATTTCCAGCATCCTCATTATATCCACTATGCTCTTCTGTATCCTGGTTATGCTGTCCGTATTTATTACGGTATTTATTCTTTATATTATTAATTGTGGTGACTGTTTCTTCTTCATCTCCGGCTTCAAAAAAATTATATTTTTTGCATTGATAATATTCTTCGTCAATTTCAAGCAGAAGTTCTTCAATTAATTCTATACCGCTATCCTGGCTAGCTTCCATTAACATATCGGCTTCATATATCCTATTGTTTAATAATTTGGAATGAAGCTGTCCTTTTTTTGATTCAGGATAGAAAAATAACTGTATGCTTTCTGCTGTCCTTTTAACCGGGTAAAGATTTTCTCCCGGCAGACTATCCTGGGAAGCATAAACTGTTCCTGCGAAAGAGAGAATTGTTACTACTAAAACTGTTATAAATACTATGGCAGGCTTTAAGAGAGAAACTCTTCTACCGGAGCCAGGAGCGGCAGTTTTGCTTTTAGTTTTATCCATATCCGGTTCCGTTCTGTTTTTGGCAGAACTATAGATTTTATCAAGGCTGCTTTTGATATTTATGTCTTTTGGCTTTATATTTTTTAGGTTCTCCAGATATTTTATTGTCTTAAAATATTCTTCCAGTGTATCCTTATACCTGCTATATTTTTTAAGGCAATATTGTATACTGTAACCCCTGCTTATTAATTTTAAGCACCTATTAAATATTTTTTCAGTTTTCTCATTCATATTATTATTTATATATTTGTTATTTTTTATTTTTAATTTCATTTTTTAGTTTTGTTATAGCCCTGAATAATATTCCCCTGATTGTGGATTGGTTTTTCCCGAAAATGTTTGCTATGGTTTTATAGTCAAAATCTTCCACAAATTTCAAGATGATTATATCTTTCTGAAGTTTTGTCAGTTTACCCATAGCATCTATGAGCTTGAAGTTTTCAAAACCCAATTCTTTTTTTAATATGGAACTATTTTTCAGCAGCATATCATTTCCAATCAAGTCATCGGCTGTTTCTTCAAGAGGTTCTTCCCTGTTGCCTCATACAAAAAGGTACTCGAAAGCTAATACACTGCCTCAAGTAAAAAAGTACCTGAAACCAATACAGAGTAATAGGAATATACAGGTAGTAGTAAAGACACACTACCCAGTGATATATCCGTAAGCC
>JADHVM010000059.1 GCA_016783985.1 Actinomycetota bacterium | reverse complement strand
GAAAAATAAAGGGAGAAATTGTACTAGTGGTTGAAGGGTACAGGTTTGAGCTTATAAAAAATTATACAGAGGATGATATAAGGAAAAAATTGATAGATTTAATATCACAGAATATTACTAAGAAGGAAGCTATCAAAATTATTAAATCCAGGTATGACATAGATAGGCAAAGATTGTATAATATTTCAACAAAAATTTAGATTACTATTTATTAATAAATGGCATGGTAAATAATAATATGGCAAAGGATAGCGTGGAAAAAGAAAAATTTTATATAACCACAGCAATCCCATACATGAATGCAAAGTTGCATCTTGGTCAGGTTTATGAGTTTATTCTGGCTGATATTATGGCAAGATTTAAAAAATTGATGGGAAAGGACGTTTATTTTTTAACTGGGTCTGATGAGCATGGGCAAAAAATTTACAAGAGTGCTCAGGAGAAAGGACTTCCCCCACAGAAATATGTTGATGGTATGGTATTGGATATGAAAAGAATTCTTAAGCTTTATTCTATAAGTAATGATGCCTTTATAAGGACTACTGATAAAAACCATGAAAAAGTTGTAGGCAATATTATAACCAAACTTAAAGATAATGGAGATTTGTATAAGGGAACTTATGAAGGATGGTATTGTGTACCCTGTGAAACTTTCTTACTGGATTCTCAGCTGATTGACGCTAAATGTCCCCAGTGCAACAGGGCAGTTGAAAAAGTAAAAGAAGAAAACTATTTTTTTAAATTATCAAATTATAAAGATAAATTAATCAAACATATTGAAGATAACCCTGATTTTGTGATTCCTGAGACAAGAAGGAATGAGGTTCTGGGACTTTTAAAGCAGGGATTAAAGGATATAAGTGTATCCAGAACTGCAGTGACATGGGGAATTCCCATACCTTTTGACAGCAAGCATTACAGTTATGTATGGGTTGATGCACTTATAAATTATATTTCAGTATTAGGATATGGTCTGGATGATGATAATCTGTATAGAGATTATTGGCCAGCTGACCAACATCATATTGGAAAGGATATTTTAAAGTTTCATGCTGTGATCTGGCCTGCACTTCTTATGTCTATGGGAATTGAACCGCCAAAACATATTGTTGTGCATGGCTGGTTGTTATTGGGTAAGGAAAAATTATCAAAATCTAAAGGGATAACACTTGATCCTGATGAGCTTTCAGAAGAGTTTGGAGTTGATGCTTTGCGGTATTTTTTAACAAGGGAGTTGTCATTTGGGCAGGATGGTTCTTTTACCAATCAGGCAATGATTAAAAGATATAATTCTGATTTAAGTAATGATATTGGAAATTTAGTTTCAAGATCTCTGGTAATGATTAGTAAATATAGAGATGGCGTCATTCCTGAAAGATCTGAAAGTAATGCAAAACTTCAAGAAAAATGGGAAGAAGTTAAGAGCTTAGTAAGGAAAACCATTGAAGATTTTAATTATTCTAAGAGTCTTGTAAAAATATGGGAATTTATAAATTTAACTAATAAGTTTATTGAAGATAGTCAGCCATGGGCTGTTGCTAAGAGTAGCAAGGATTCTGATGCAAAGAAGCTTAATAGTATATTATATGATTTAGCAGAAGCTATAAGACTATCTGCTTTAATAATATCTCCTTTTATGCCCAAAACTTGCCAGAGAATATTAAGTCAAATAGGAATAAACGAAAAAATTGATGATATGGATATAAGTAAAGACGGACAGTGGGGTAAATTTAGGGGAGGAGTAAAAATTGGAAAAAGGGAAATATTATTCCCAAGAATTAAAGAAAAGTAATAAATACTATTTTATTGATACTCATGCACACCTGGACATGCTGAAGAACAAAACCCCCGAAGAAGCTGTAAAAGACTCCAGGTTGGAAGATGTTAAGTATATTATAAATGTTGGTTCAAGTCTTGATGGAAGCAGGAAATCTTTAGAATTTTCAAAAACATTTGATAATGTTTTTGCAAGTATTGGTATTCACCCACATTATGCAAGAGAATTTGGAAGTAATCATAAGAAGCACCTTGAATCAATGATTAATGGAACTAATGATTTTTGCAAGGATGAAACTAAGGATGTAAATGGAATAAGAACTGATTTTGTAACTGATAAAGATACTAAAAATAAATACAGGAAGGTTGCTGCAGTAGGGGAGACAGGGTTTGACTTTTATAGGAATTTAAGCCCCAGAAGCGATCAGGAGAAAGTATTTGCTGCACAAATAGAGATGGCAATTAAATATAATTTACCAGTAATAATTCATGATAGAGATGCTCATAATGATACTTTAAGAGTTGTTAGAAAATATGCACGCGATAAAAATTTTAAAGCAGTTGTCCATTGCTTTTCAGGAGATTTAGACTTTGCTATGGAGTGTATAGGTCTAGGTCTTTTCATATCATTTACAGGAGTAATAACTTTTCCCAATGCAAAGGGTGTGCTTGAAGTTATAAAAGAAATTCCAATTGAGAGGATTTTTATAGAAACCGATGCTCCATTTTTAGCTCCTCAACCAAAAAGAGGTAAAGAAAATTACCCAGAATACGTAAAATATGTAGCTTGTAAAATAGCAGAGATTAAAAATTTAACTGTCAGTGAAATAGCAGAAATTACTTCAAAAAATGCAGAAAATTTTTTTTCTTTAAATAAAAATAAAATTTCATAATCATAAAAATATGAGTGTATACATTAGCTCTCCAATAAGAACTGATGGTATTATAAGAAAATATAAAATAGGACTTAAAAAAAGTTTAGGCCAAAATTTTTTAGTTGATACCAACATTGCAAAAAAAATTGCTTCCAAGGCAAATATAAACTCTGAAGATATAATTCTTGAGATTGGAAGTGGAATTGGCAGTCTGACTGAAGTATTACTGTCTCTTTCAAATAAAATAATTTGTATAGAAATAGACAGACTTGTAGCAAAAGCATTTAAAGATATTTTTACAGAGAGGCTTGGTAAAGAGATAGGGTTGATAGAAGCCGATGCTTTAAAGTTAGATTATTGCAAACTAAGTAAAGAATATGAAATAAATAAGATTGTTTCAAATCTTCCTTATAAAATAGCAGCACCTTTGTTAATTAAGATTCTAATTGAAGCAGCTGATATTGATAGATTACTTGTGACTATACAGAAAGATATTGCTGATAGAGTTCTTGCTAAGCCTGGAGATAAAAATTACAGTGCATATACAGTAAAGTCAAATTTTTTAGCTAGCTACAATGTCTGTTTTCAAATCTCAAGAAACTGCTTTAGACCTAAACCTTTTGTGGATTCTACTTTTGTTGAAATAATAAGGAAAGATAGTAGTGCTCTATTAAAAAAATTAATAGATATTCAGGGAAGGATTGAGAATAAAAATAAAGCAGTAATTGATTTCTTTAAATTTATTGATGATTGCTTTTCCAATAGAAGAAAAAAAGTTATTAATTCATTGGCAGGGAGTAGTGAAAAATACCTTGACAAAAAAGTTTTAATTATTAAACTGCTTAATGAAATTAGTAAAAATGAGAATGTAAGAGCAGAAGAGCTCAAATTAGAGGATTTCATTTTTTTATATAAAAATATTAGTAACTAGCTTTTGGCAGGTTAATAATTGTATACCTAAGATCGAATTAATATGATATTATTTAGCATATATGAAGTTTAATAAAAAACTTACAATAGAAGCTTCAGGAAAGATAAATTTATATTTAAATGTTCAAAAGAATGACCGAACTGACGGCTATCATGAAATAAAATCAATAATGCAGAGCGTTAGTCTTTCAGATGAACTTTGCTTTGAAGTTTTTCATAAAGATTATGGAGTTGCCAGCCATTCAGAGAATGGAAATGATATTTTTATTACCAGCAATGATGTAGAGATTCCCCTGGGAGAAAAGAACTTAGTTCATAAGGCTGCCTTATTAATATTGAATAATTTTAATTTAAGAAAGAAATATAATATAAAGATTAACATACATAAGAGAATACCTGTAAGTGCAGGACTTGCGGGGGGAAGTACAAATGCAGCAGCTACATTGGTTGCCTTGCAGAAACTTTTTAATTTAAATATTGGAGAAAGTGAATTAATAGAAATGGCAGATTCGGTTGGATCAGATGTTCCTTTTTGTATTTCTGGAGGGACGGCTTTAGTAGAAGGGAAAGGCGAAAAGATTTCGGCACTACCAGATTTGCCTTTTTACTGGGTTGTTCTTGCTAGCAATGGCAGGAAATTTTTATCTGGTGAGGTGTATGAAAAATTTGATTTAATTGGAAAAGAGAAAAAATCAATACATGATGATTTAATAAATAATATATTTGATAGAAAATTTACTGATTTTTTAAATAATCTTGGCAATGATTTAGAAGATGTAGTTGTTACTGAAGATAGTATAGTTTCTTCATTAAAAGAGAAAGCTTTATCGCTTGGAGCTATTTCTGCACAGATGACTGGAAGCGGACCTACAGTATTTGCATTATGTCGGGATTTAAAAGTTGCTCGTGAAGTACATAAAGGATTAAAGGAATTATCTAGCAGGGTCTTTTTATCTTATACTATTCCTAACAGTTTAAATTTTATATAGAATCTTTTATATAAAGTCTTCTTTCATTTTTTTTAACAGAATTTAAAATCATTCATTTAATTTACTATTATTAAGGTATATGATATCAAGACCTGTTGTAGCGTTAAAGTATGTGATTGCCAGGGTTTGAATTTTATGCAAATCTGATATAAAATTTATTAGCTTAATTGGGGAGTAGCCAAGTGGCAAGGCAACGGGTTTTGGTCCCGTGATCGGAGGTTCGAATCCTCCCTCCCCAGCCAACTTTCACTTTTTAGAAAATCATAAGAGGTTGCCCCGGCGCGCTGTGCCTCGTCATGGTATTTTTCTGCTATAATCCAGGCATTTTTGAAATCACACACCAGTGTGCGGTTGGCAATGCGGAAGTTCGAACCAATCTTTTTGAGAAAATCCCGATTCCTTTCAGGATTTTCTTCTTGAGCGTATTTTTCGGCCTGATTGGTGGCTTTTAAGAAGGTAATGGCACGTTCGAACCGATTATTGCTCTTCCGCCCAAAAGCAGAGATTTTTTCTTCTAAATCCTTTTTAGCGAGAATGAGCTTTTGTTTTTTGGTGGTATATTCGGTTTGTGTCAAACTGCCCTCAAGGTGAAGATCAAGCAAACGATCAAGCTTTATTTCTATTTTCACAAGCTCATTCCGCAATTTTTGGGCGAAAGAGCTTTCTGCCTGGGTAATTTCTGTTTTTTCTTTTTCAAATTGGGCAATTGAAGCATTTACCCAGGCAGAAGACAAAGAAACTTTTTTGATTTTCTCTCTTATCTGGGAAGTGATGCTCTCTTCCCGTGTGTATCTTTGCGAACAGGGATTTTTCCGTTTTGTACACCTTAAATAGTTATGTCCCTTCTGTGTCTCGGTTGTGATAAAGCAGCCGCACTCGCCACAATGGAAAAATCCCCGATACATATATGGTTTTAGCTGCTGCCCCTTCGGTTTAGATTTATGCTTCATCACTTCCTGACACTTATCAAAAAGTTTCTTTGTAATAATCGGTTTATGCTTTCCGTCATACAGTTCACCATTATATTCAATTATTCCATAGTAGATTTTATTTTTAAGCATGTATTGATAATTAGAGACGGAAAGCAACTTGCCTTTCCTGCCAACCAGGCCACTTGTGTTGATGATCTTTCTAATTTGAGCAAGGGGGTATTCGCCGGTAGCATAAAGTTCAAATGCTTTTTTTATAAACTTTGCTTTTTCTTTATCAACTATAATACAGTGATTATTTTTATCATTTATATATCCCAGTGGCGCCCAGGCGGACCATATCCCATTTCTTAGCTTCTGGCGAATACCTCTTTTTACGTTTTCTGAAAGATTATCAACATAGTATTTTGATTGCCCAAAAGCAATAGATAGCATAAATTTTCCCTGAGGTGTCGGATCAAACCAAAAAGTTGGGAATTTTAGCGTGGTAATTTTTCCAGTATCTATAAAGTAAATAATCTGTCCACCGTCAATACTATTTCTTGCCAGTCTGTCAGGATGCCACGCTAAAATTCCATCAGCTTCATCTTCCTCTATGCTCGCTATCATATTGTTGAAGATTTCTCGTCCCGGCTCTTTAGCGGTTTTACTCTCTACAAATTCACGGACGACACTCAGCCCTTCTTTTTTGGCATATTCCCGTAGTTCAAAAAGCTGGGCTTCAATAGATAGAACCTGTCTTTCCGGCTCATCGGTGGATTTTCGAGCATAGAGGAAAAACTTTTTGGTTTGTAAATTCATATTATTCATATTATCTTTAAATTAGCTTTTGGGCAATCAATAAAAATACGCTTAAAACCTTTCGCCAGAGGTGAAAGAAAAAAGATTGGTTCTGAAAA
>JADHVM010000058.1 GCA_016783985.1 Actinomycetota bacterium | reverse complement strand
AGAGAGACTTAAAAATATGCCCAGGCTTGAAGATAAGATAGGCAGTACACAAAAAGGACAGATATTATGAGAAGACTAGCAGAAAATATAAAGATTGCTTTCCAGTCACTTACCGTAAATAAGCTTCGCTCCTTTCTTACCATGCTTGGTATTATTATTGGTGTTGGGGCCGTGGTGGCAATGCTTGCAATAGGAACAGGCGCACAGGAGTCTGTAATACAAAGCGTCCAGGAAATAGGATCTAATCTTATAATAGTAGTCCCAGGAAACCAGGAAGGTGAACAACAGGGTTTTGAGCAAATGCTGGGTGATGATAAAGATGCAGAAGCATTAAAAATTGAGGATGCCAAAGCTATTGAAAAGGAAGCTAATTTAGTAAATGGAGCTGCCCCAGTAATTTTAAGTTCGTCTGTTGTTTCTTATTTAAATAAAAACACAAGAACAAGTGTATACGCATCATCAGAAAAAGCTGAAGATATTTATAGTTTTGAAATAGAAAAAGGTAACTTTTTCAGCTCCAGTGATGTGGCAAATTCTTCCAATGTTGCAGTTTTAGGCCAAACAGTCATTGATGAGTTATTTGGCAATATTGATCCAATAGGAGAAATAATTAAAGTAGATGGAAAAAATTTTACAGTTATCGGTATTGTAAAATCTAAAGGAACAGATCAATTTGGAAATGATCAGGATAATGTTGTTTCCATGCCAATCACTACCGCACAGAATAAACTTTATGGAATTGATTATGTTAATATGATACTTGCTCAAAGTATAAGTGAGGAAGATATTGATGAAGCTTCAGAAGAAATTGAAAAAATACTTAGAAGACAGCATAATATTGGACCAGGGCAGCAAAATGATTTCACTGTTAGAAATCAAACTCAAATCTTAGATATTGTTGGCACTATAACAAGTATCTTTACTATAACTATCGCCAGTATTGCAAGTATTTCTTTACTTGTCGGCGGAATCGGCATTATGAATATTATGCTTGTCTCGGTTACAGAAAGAACAAGAGAAATTGGTATTAGAAAAGCAATAGGAGCAAAAAACAAAGATATACTAATTCAATTTTTAATAGAAAGTGTCGTACTCAGTATTACTGGCGGAATTATGGGTATTATCTTTGCAGTAGTCGTGTCTATCATACTTAATAAATTTACCATACTTACCACAAGCATTACTGCTTACCCTATAATCCTTGCTATAACATTCTCAACTGTAGTAGGGTTATTTTTCGGAATTTATCCAGCAATGCGTGCAGCAAGGTTAAATCCAATAGAAGCTTTAAGACATGAGTAATAATATAATAGAAGTAAAAAATCTTGTAAAAAAATTTAATAATATAACTGCAGTAGATAATATTTCTTTTTCAGTCAAGGATGGAGAAATATTTGGATTTTTAGGTCCTAATGGAGCAGGTAAAACCACTACTATTAATATTATTTGTACGCTCCTTTCCCTAAACTCAGGTGATGTAACCCTCTGTGGATATAATGTTTTAAAAGATAAGAATAAAATAAGAAATTGTATAGGATTAGTATTTCAGGATCCAAGCCTGGATGATAGGCTAACAGCTATGGAAAACTTAAATTTTCATTCTCTTTTATATAATGTTTCAAGAAAATTAATTAAAAAAAGATGTGAAGAAGTGCTTGAAATAGTAGATCTTACTAATAGAAAAAATG
This sequence comes from Actinomycetota bacterium, assembly GCA_016783985.1. The sequence continues at coordinate 4,718 of JADHVM010000058.1, read as the reverse complement.
ATCTTGTTAGAACTTTTTCAGGAGGAATGAGAAGAAGATTAGAAATAGCCCGCGGTCTTATACACTATCCAAAAATATTATTTTTAGATGAGCCGACAATAGGGCTTGATCCACAAACAAGACATAAAATATGGGATTACATTATTAAATTAAAGAAAAATCAAAATATAACCATATTCCTTACTACACATTATATAGAAGAGTCTGAAATATGTAACAGAATAGCAATTATTGATAAAGGGAAAATTATTGCTTTTGATACTCCGGAAGCTCTAAAAGATATGATTGGTATGGATATAATTACTATTTCTTCTGAAGATAACAACAAGCTTAGATTTTATATCGAAAAGAAATTAAATAAAAAAGTTGAAATACACGAAGATGATAATATTAAATTTGAAGTAAAAAATAGTTCAAATTTTATTCCTGATTTCATTAAAAACTGTCCTGTAAAAATTACATCCATTAATGCAAGGAAACCAACTTTAAATGATGTCTTTTTGAACCTTACTGGAAGAGAAATAAGAGAAGAATATATAGGCGCAAAAGATAATTTTAAATTAAAAATGAGATTTAGGATGAGAAGATAATGAAAGAATTAGCAGGAATATATATCATATGGTTAAGAGATATTAAAAAATTCTTTCGAGACAAACCAAGAATTATTGGCTCATTAGCCCAGCCAGCAATATTTCTTTTTATATTAGGCAGTGGTCTTGCAATCTCCTTTCAAGTATTCGGAGGTGGTGGAGGTAAAGATTATCTTGAGTTTATGTTTCCTGGGATTATTGGTATGACTATTCTATTCACCTCTTTCTTTAGCGCAATGTCTATTATCTGGGATAGGGAATTTGGATTTTTAAAAGAAGTTCTAGTGTCTCCTCTCTCCAGAACTTCAATCGTAATAGGAAAAAATTTAGGAGGTTCTACGGTTGCAATGATTCAAGGCTCTATAATACTTATATTTTCACCAATCCTCAAAATACCAATTACAGTTGTCTCAATTTTAAAATTATTGCCTATTATGTTTCTAACTGCTATGGCTATTTCATCTTTAGGAATCACTCTCGCTGCCCGGCTAAAGACAATGCAAGGATTTCAAGTACTGACAAACTTTATCTTAATGCCTATGTTTTTTCTTTCTGGAGCATTGTTTCCGCTAATAGATTTGCCTAAGTGGATGACCTATCTTGTTATAATAAATCCTCTATCATATGGAATTGATGCAATGAGAACTATAATGCTTGGAAATTCCTACCTGCAGCTATACCCGCTATATATAAATATAATTGTTTTATCAGCAATTATAATAGTAATCACCTTCATTGGTATACTGCTTTTTAATAAACAGGAATAGACCTTTTATTTTTCTATTCCTTCTTTTAAGTCCTCCATATAATCAGAAAACTGATTCCTAAATTTTGCTACCTTATCTGTAACCAAACCACATACCTGTTTGCAATTATCTTCCATCTTCTCTGTTAAAATTTTCCTTGTTTCCTCCCCTTTCCTGGGTGCAAAAAGTATACCAATTACTGCTCCTAGTCCAAATGCTAAAATAAGATAACCAAATACCTCAGATTTTTTCATATTAATTTACTCCTTTTTAGATCTAGCTCTTCTTCTGTTTCTAGCTCTAATAGCTTGCCATATTATAATTAAAATTATTGCAATCAATACAAGCACAGGACTCATAACTATTAACGCAACAATCATTCCATTAAATACAGTTACTGCTCCTTTAAATCCTCTTTTTAAAGCATCTAAAAATCCCCATCCTGGAGTTGTCTTTATAGGCTCAGGTTCATATAGATACACTTCAATAGTAGAAAAAGATACCATATTGTCCAGGTAATTCATTCTTCCTTTTATTACTTCTATCTCTTCCTGAACATAACTCAGCTCTCTTTGAACTTCTATACTATCACTTACATTCTTTGATTGTTCCATTAATTCAAGCAGAATATCTTCCTGAGCTTCCAGATTTCTAAGCCTGCTTTCAAGATCAATATATTCCTGGGTTACATCTTGACCTGTTATACTTATATTCCTAACAGTGCCCATTTCTTTCAATCTGTCTATTACATAATTAAAATTCTCATGATCAACTCTTAATACTATTGATCCACTTGTTAAGTTGCCTTCACTATCAGAATAACTCTGGGTGCTGCTGATAAAACCATCATTTTGCTCTGCTAAATTAGTAATTTTAAATAACTTACTCTCAAATTCCCCTTTCTCAATTTCTAATTCCATGTATGCGTTTTTAATTACTTTCCTCTCTATGGTAGGTGATGTAGCATAATCAGATTCACCTGCGTCCACCATCTCTTCTTCCACATAGCTTTCCTCAGCATATTCCTCAGCAACAGCAGGCGCCTCAGCTCCAGTCATTTCAAATTCCCCAGGTACTGCTCCTTCTGCAGCCTTTTCTGTAAGACCATATTCCGGTTCAGCACTACTCGCAACACCTTGCAGCATTGAACATCCTGAAAGGACTATCCCCATAAAGAAAATAATAGTTACCGTAATTAACAACAATTTAAAAAATTTATTTCCCATCTTATTCCTCCTATAAAATATTTTTTCTAATTTTACTTAATAAATAAATTCTTTTTAAAAATAACAATAAAACTTTATATATTATTTTTTAAGATATTGATAAAACTTTTATATTCTTAATATTTTAAACTATTTTAATAATCTATTCCATTTAATCTTCTAATTTTAATTATAACTAATTCTAATAATAAAAACACTACCATATACCTGTTTTTATATACTTATCAATTGCTCCTGCAGCATTCTTTCCGGCACCCATTGCAAGTATTACAGTTGCTGCACCAGTTACTATATCACCTCCTGCAAATACCCCTTTCTTACTTGTTTTGCCAGTCTGAATATCTGCTTCTATGTTCCCTCTTCTTGTTAATTTCAGTCCGCTTGCAGTTGAAGTAAGCAGTGGGTTAGGCCCTTGTCCAATAGCCATTACTACTGCTTCAATATCTATATTATATTCCGATCCAACAACAGGCATTGGTCGTCTTCTGCCAGATTCATCTGGCTCGCAAAGCTTCATTTTGACACATTTAATTTTTTTTACCCATCCTTCGCTGCCAACAATTTCAACAGGATTTGTCAGAAGAATAAATTCTATCCCTTCTTGTTTTGCATGCTCTATTTCCTCATTTCTTGCAGGCATCTCAACTTCACTTCTCCTGTATATAAGATAGACATTCTTAGCACCAAGTCTTTTAGCAGTTCGAGCTGAATCCATTGCAACATTACCTCCGCCAACAACAGCTATATCTCTAACTCTTACAATTGGAGTATCATACTCAGGAAATAAATATGCTTTCATCAGATTTGAGCGTGTAAGATACTCGTTAGCAGAATAAACTCCATTTAAGTTTTCACCTGGGATATTCATAAAGTAAGGGAGACCTGCGCCTGTCGCAATAAAAACACTACTATAACCATTATTTAACATATCATCTATTGTTAGTATTTTACCTATTACCATATTTAATTTTGTTTCTACTCCCAAACTCTCTACAAATTTTACTTCCTTTTCTAAAATTTTTTTTGGGAGCCTGAACTCAGGTATTCCATAAACAAGTACACCTCCTGTTTTATGCAAAGCCTCAAAAATAGTTACTTTATAACCCTTTTTTGCAAGCTCCCCAGCACATGTAAGACCTGCAGGACCAGACCCTATTATCGCAATTTTTTTATTTGAAGATTTACAGTCGAGTTCCTTACTTTTTGAATTATTATTCTCCCTACATCCATTACTCTCATTTCCAGTAATGCTATTTTTTGATAATTTTCTATCAGCAACAAACCTCTCCAGTCTTCCTATAGCAACAGGTTTCTCTTTTACTGCTAGAATGCACTTTTCCTCACACTGATCTTCCTGAGGACAAACTCTCCCACAAATTGCTGGAAGGAAGTTTTTTTCTCTTATTTTATCTAATGCTTTATCAAATTCTTTTTTACTGATTAAATCTATGAAGCTTTTAATATCTATATCCACAGGACACCCTTCAATACAGCGCGGATTTTTGCACTGCAGACATCTTGCACTCTCTTTGATTGCATCCTCTTCAGTATAGCCAAGAGCTACCTCGTTAAAATTCTTAATTCTCTCTTCTGGATTCTGTTCCGGCATAGAAGTCCTGGGAATTTTAACTTTTTTAGTTTTCTTATTACTTTTTTCACTTGCCATAATAATTTTAGCTTTCCTTCTTAATTGTAGTCCTCATTCTAACTCTCTATTTTATTTTAAATAATTCTCTTTTTTACTTAACAGGTTTTTCCGTTTTTCTTCTCAAGTACTTTACATCTACATTTCTCCTCATATAAATCTAAAGCTTTTTTCTCTTCATTTAAATACATTTTCTGCCTTAACATTAGTAAAATAAAATCCACCTCGTGCCCATCAAATTCAGGGCCATCAACACAAACAAACTTTGTCTCTCCTCCAACTTCAACTCTGCAGGTACCACACATCCCGGTCCCATCCACCATTATGGAATTTAAAGATACAATAGTTTTTATACTATATGGTTTGGTAACATTACACACTGCACTCATCATTGGAGCCGGACCAATAGCTATTACTCTATCAATATCTCTTCTTAAATTACTATTACTACTTTTTTCGCTACCTTCCAATAATTCATTTAACATTTCTGAAACAAAACCATGAAACCCTA
>JADHVM010000057.1 GCA_016783985.1 Actinomycetota bacterium | reverse complement strand
TTTCCCCTGCATGGCAGGTATAGCAGTATTCCGCAGGGAAGCTGGGAGAAAAGAGATGTGGTTCCAGATTGGGTATACTCTTCTGCTTGCCTGGGTAGTTTCATTTGTAGTATTTCAGATTGGAAGGCTTTTTATTTAAAGGTGGTGGTGATTTATGTTAGAGATTATATTAATAATTTTATTGGGAATTGCTGCAGTTGGTGTTTTTATATGGCTTATGGTAAGACAGTTTAAAGGGAAGGATACATGTGCAGCTTGCTCTCTTTATAATTACTGTATAAAAGATAATAAAAATAAATGTAAGTGAATTTATGATTTTTACTTATTTAGAAGCATTCTTACAATATTTAGCTTCAGTGTCTTAACAAGTTTGAAATTTCTTTCTATATATATCCCTTCCTATTAAATACTTTCCCCTACTTCTTATTAATAGAGGTTCTGTAAAAATATATTAGAAATAATTATAATAGTCTTTATAATAGCAGTTATTATTGAGATTATTATATAGCTAGCTCTATAGGGAGTTAAAAACAAGAAATGTATTCAGTTCTCTACTTACAGTCTGTAAAAATTATAGTGTGTTTAATTAGTGTGGTTAATCTTGAATAATATCTGTTAAATATAGCTTTATTTAAATATGGTATGTAAAAATTTTATATAAATTGGGAGTGGATATGAAAAAGAATATATTTATATTGATAGTACTGCCGATAATTATTATTTCTATTTTTTTTGGGTGCAGCAGTGAACCCAGACATACGATTGAGCAATGGGAAAAAATCGAGGAACAAAAGATAAAAGAAACCCAGGAGGGTGTGCAATATCGTGGTAAGATATTAGATATTATTTCTGATGAAACACAGGAGCTTGAAGGTGGATTAGAATCAAGATTACAGGTCCTGGAAGTTAAAATTACAAATGGAGCATTTAAAAATGAAATAATAGAAGTAAAAAACTGTATTGATCCAAACAGTGCTTATAATATTACTGTAAATGAAGGTGATGGTATATTTATAATTACAGAAGTTGACGAAGATCTTAATATAAATAATGCATATGTAACTGGGTTAATAAGGGATAAATATATTATATTTTTAACTGTAGCTTTTATTATTATCTTAATTTTAGTTGGTAGGTTTAAGGGGCTAAAGGCTGCAATAACTCTAGCACTAACAGGAATTGCAGTAGTAAAAATAATGTTGCCACTTATTTTAAGGGGATATAATCCAATTTTAGTTTCTGCTGGAATTAGTATCGGAATTATAATTATAACGCTGATTATAATTGGTGGTTTTAATAGAAAAACTTTATCTACTATTATTGGAACTTCCATCGGGATATTAATTGCTGGTATTTTTGCTCTTGTTTTCGGAAACATTTCAAAACTAACAGGACTTGGCAACGAAGAGGCCAGAATGCTTATGTTTATTCCTCAAGAAATAAATTTTGACTTCAGAGGCTTGCTTTTTTCAGGAATAATATTAGCCTCGTTAGGGGCTGTAATGGATGTAAGTATGTCAATTTCTTCATCAATGTTTGAAATTATAAAAATTGATCCTACAATAAAAAAAAGTGATCTAATGTCTGCAGGTATGAGTGTTGGCCGTGATATAATTGGAACAATGTCAAATACTCTTATTTTAGTATATGTAGGATGCGCACTTCCGTTAATGCTCTTATTTATGGCTTATGATATTTCATTCATTGAAATTATAAATAAAGATATGATTGCTTCTGAGATTGTAAGAGCATTAGCAGGAAGTATTGGTCTTATTTTAGCTATACCGATAACTGTTCTTATATCAGCGAGTTTATTAAATAGGAAAAATGTAAAACCTACAAAGCATAGGAAATTGTAATAATAAAAAAAATTCTTCTTAAAAATTTAATGCTAAAGAGTATAAAAATGTAATTATGAAAAAAATAATAATAATTTTAACTATTCTAATTTTATCATCTTTTATATTTGGCTGCAGCAGTGAACCTAAATATACTTACGAAGAGTGGGAAAAGATAAAAGCGTTAAGGGAGAAAGAAAGTAGTGAATATTATAAGCCTGAAGAGATTTTAGATGAAGACAATGAAGTAAAGGATGAATTGTATAATTATAACCAAGACCTAAAAGAGTACAATGCTTACATTGAAGAATGCAGGTTGGTATATGATAAGCATTATGAAGTAATAATTAATCTTTCTGATAGTTTTGATGGCGAACAGGAAGATCTTGATGTAAAAAATAGTTATGCTCAATTGATGATAGATGAGGAAGAAGAATGGATTTCTGAGTTAAGTGATATAGATGTTCCATATTTTTTAATTAATCATAATGATTATTTATTAGAATTTTTAAAAAATAATAAATTATTCTATGTCTATTTTTTAGAATCCAATCTTGACGAGGCAAACAAGTTTGCTCAAAAAGCAGATTTAGCATATGAGAAAAGTGAAGATGAGCTAATTAGAGTTAAGGGGGATTTCAATAAGAGAGCACAAGGATTAGGATTACCACAGCCGTTTCCAGAAATTTAATAATTTGATGAAAACATTATAAAGTAAAGAAAATTTTTCACAGAGTTATATCAGAGCAATTGTTTAAAAATAATGTATGTAAGTTTAAAGTGGAAAATTTTTCTCTTATTTTGCTTGACAAATATATATATTGCTATTAAAGTTAGACTAAACTAATAAATATTATAAATAGATTAATTAATGGAGAAAAAAAGAATGACGTTAGCTAATGCTATCCCAAATAAAAGATATAGAATAACTCGTATTGATGGTGGCTTTCGTTTAAATAGACGGCTCTGTGCCATGGGTCTTATTCCCAACGAAACTTTTTCTGTAATGAATTATTCAGGAGGAGGTCCTTTGACTGTTGCAATCAAAGGTGTAAAACTAGCGATAGGAAGAGGAATGGCTAGAAAGATTATAATTAGAGAGGTAAATTAGAAATCACTTTTTTTTATTGGAAAAGAAAGAACCAGGCAAGCTTGGTATAGTCCTTAACACATTTTATAATTCTTTGTGTTAGGGATTTTTTATTTATAAGTTTATAATACTAATAATATAAGCAGGAAGGAACAAATGGAAAAAATACAAGAAGTAGCTTCAAAGATTAGGAAACTTGATTTAAGCTGGAGTCAGAGAGCTCAGGCAAAATTAGATGATTTAACCAAGCCCCAGGGCAGTCTTGGTCGTCTTGAGGAACTAGCAAAGCAGATAGTAAGCATTAATTGTGATATAAATCCTAAAATTAGCAAAAAAGCTATAATTATAATGGCTGCAGATCATGGTGTAGTTGATGAAGGGGTAAGCGCATATCCTAAAGAAGTAACTGCTCAGATGGTCTATAATTTCTTAAGTGGAGGTGCAGCAATAAATGTTTTAGCCAGGCATATTGAAGCAGATGTATTTGTGGTAGATATTGGAGTTGCAGCTGATTTTAAAGAAAATTCTTTACTGATACAAAAAAAGGTTGATTATGGCACGAAGAATATGGCAAAGGGTCCTGCAATGACAAAGGAACAGGCAATAAAATCATTGGAAGCGGGAATTGGAGTAGCTAAAAGTATGATAGAAAAAGGTTATGATATTTTAGCTACAGGAGATATGGGTATAGGTAATACTACTGCCAGCAGTGCAGTAGCCTCAGTGATTTGCAAGACAGATGTAGAAGGTGTTACAGGGCTTGGAACCGGGATTGATAAGAAAGGTCTTGAGAATAAAATAAATATAATAAAAAAAGCGATTTCACTGAATAATCCTGATGCATGCGATGGTATAGATGTACTATCAAAAGTTGGTGGATTTGAAATAGGTGGAATTGCTGGAATTATTTTAGGATGCGCAGCCTGTAAAGTGCCAGTAGTAATTGATGGCTTTATTTCGGGAGCTGGAGCATTGATTGCATATACTATTGCTCCTGACTCAGTAAATTACATGATTCCATCACATTCATCTGTTGAAAAAGGCCATAAAATTATTCTAGGCAAGCTTGGCATCAAAGCGTTGCTTGATTTTGATATGCGCCTGGGAGAAGGAACAGGAGCAGCACTGGGAATAAGTATTGTAGAAGCTTCTGTTAAGATATTGAATGAAATGGCTACATTCAGCCAGGCAGGAGTATCGGAAAAGAATGAATAATTTTACCCATGGGGGCAATTTAAGGGAAGCTATAGATAAATATAATATTTCTGGTGACAAAATTATTGATTTTAGCTCAAATATAAATCCTTTAGGAATACCAGATAGCATAAAGGAAATAATTAATAAAGAGATAGATGAGATATACCATTACCCTGACCCTGAATATAAATTGCTTAAAAAAGCACTTTCTAAAAGCTTAAATGTTAATACTAAAAATTTGTTGCCTGGTAATGGTTCAAATGAATTGATATATCTATTGGTAAATACATTTGCTCCTAAAAGGGCATTAATTCTTGTACCAGCTTATAGTGAATATGAAAGAGCATCAATTTCCGTGAACTCAATGTGTGAGTTTTTAAATTTTATGATTGATGACAGATTTGATTTTAATATAGATAGAATATTGAAAAAGGCTTACAGGGGAGTAGATGTAATATTTATCTGTAATCCTAACAATCCTACCGGATTTCTTGTGCATGGAGATGAGATTAAATATTTAGTAAAAGAATGTAGTAAAAAAAATATATTTGTGATATTGGATGAAGCATTTATGGATTTTATAGAGAGAGATGAAAAGTTTACTTTGGTAGAATTTGCAGTAAAAAGAAAAAATGCTGCTGTCTTAAGATCCCTTACTAAATTTTTTGCAATTCCTGGACTCCGACTTGGGTGCCTGGTTGGTCATAGCAGATTAGTTGAAAAACTATTAAAGAGGCAGCCTACATGGTCGGTAAATAATTTGGCTCAACTTATAGGAACAGAATTATTAAAAAATAGGGATTTTATAAAAAAAAGCAGGGAATATATTTTAAAAGAGAAAGATATTTTTTTTAGAGATTTAAGAGAGATAGCATGGCTTGAGCCTTTTAAACCGTCAGCAAATTTTATTCTTTGCAGGATTAATGATAGCAAAATTACTTCTGATAAACTTAGAAGCTATATAGCTAAAAATTTTGGGATGCTTATAAGGGATTGTAGTAATTTTAGGGGGCTGGATAATAGATCTATAAGGTTAGCAGTAAAAACTGGCAGGGAAAATAAAAAACTTCTAAGTTGCCTGAAAAAATATTATATGAATTTATATAAAGGAAAGTGATTTTAGGAAAAATATTGGATTGTTTAATCATTTTAAAGTTTCCTTTAAATAGGACAGTAATTATTTTTTTAGCTTTTATGCTGGATTTTATATTTAGTGATCCACAATCCAGATTGCATCCTGTTGAAATTATGGGAAATTTTATAAAGTTTCTAGAAAAAGGATTGCTAAAAGATAGCTACTCAAAAGGTAAGAAAAAAATTAATGGATTTATAATTCTTGCAGTAGTATCTTTAATTACTTATGCGGTATCATTTTCCCTCATTTTTTATTCTTTTAGGCTAAATTTAATTTTAGGCAATATTGTTTCAGCAGTGCTGCTGTATTTTATGATTTGCAATGGGAGTATGATTGAGCATACAAAAAGAATAATTGGAAGTATAAAAGATGGGAATATAAAAAGATCAAGAAAAGAAGTAGCCAGGATAGTGGGAAGATCAACAAAAGATTTAGGATTTAAAGAACTGATAAGAGCAACAATTGAAAGTATTTCTGAAAATACTTCTGACGGGCTGATTGGGCCATTATTTTTTTACTTAATTGGCGGCGTTCCCCTGGCAGTATTATACAGGGCAGCAAACACTTTGGATTCGATGGTAGGATACAAAAATGAAAGATATATTGATTTCGGTTACTTTTCTGCGAAATTTGATGATATATTAAATTTCATTCCTGCAAGACTTACTGCATTAATGTCAGGCCTTTTAAGTTTTTCAGTTGGCGGAAGAGTAAAGGAGACTTTTTCTATCATTAAAAGATTTTCCTCCAGGCATGAAAGCCCAAATAGTGGTTTTCCCGAGTCAGCCTACGCAGGTGCTCTTGGGTTAAGACTTGGTGGAATAAATTATTATTTTGGTGCCAAAAAAATCTGTAAGTATATAGGCATAAAAAAGAAAGATTTTGAAGTAGGCGATATTGGGAAGGCACTAAAGCTTTCCATACTAACATCTGTATTATTTATGTTTTTAGTTGTCATTTTATATTTATTGTTTTCATATATCTTATATGTTGTTAGTAACTAAATGAGATATTTGTACTTTTGTTGTATGCCAAAATATTGACGGATGTTACAAGTTAATATAATATTCCTATTTAAAATATAATAAAATTTAAGGAATAATTTTGTGGATATAGTTACTGGTTCAAATGGAATTATAGGAAATGTCCTTGTAAGAGAGCTGCTTAAGAGAGGCAGGAGGGTAAGAGCATTTTTTCGTCCCACTTCTGATATCAAATCACTTGA
>JADHVM010000056.1 GCA_016783985.1 Actinomycetota bacterium | reverse complement strand
TAGGAAGAGATATTAAATTACCTATAAATGAAGAAGAGATAGAAAATATATTACTGAAAGAAATAAAAAACAAGATAATTAGTAGAGAAAGCAGACATTTCAATATTAAAAAATATATTAGTTATTTCTTGAATCTGGGTAGAGCAAAGGAACTAACTCCGCAATCTAACAATAGACCAAATGGAAGAATTAAAGACCGTTCGAAAGAAGAAAATAATAAATATGATTATAAATGTGAAAAGAGATTGAGTAATAAAGTTATTGACAGAGAAGATTTATTTAAGGGAAGTAAGAAAAGTAATGATGATAAGGAAGTTAATAATTCTCGCTTTCATAAAAAAAATCCTGATACGGAATTCGAAAAGAAAATTATTTCAGTGCAAAAAGATGATATTAAAATTAAAAATATAAAAACAATAAAGCAGAAAATAATTATATTATCTAAGGCAAAAGGTGGAGTTGGGAGTACTACGATTTCAATCTTCTTAGGCTACATGTTTGATAGGGTTAAAACATTGTTAGTGGATTTAAATTTTTCCGAAGGGGGAGGTGATATTAGTTATTATCTTGATATTCCGAGAGCACCAAATATTTTAAATTTTATTGATGGTTATAACAGAAACTCTTTAGAAAATTCTGTAATAAGAATTAAAAAAAATTTGGACATTTTACAAGCTCCTCCGACCTATGAGATGTCAAGGAAAGTAGACTTGCAAGATATCTATTGTTTAGCTGATATTGCTAAAAAGAAATACCATTTAATAATCTTTGATTTACCGAACAGGTTCGATGATTTAGTACTGGGTGTGATTGACCTGGCTGATCTTCTAATAATGGTATCTGATCACACTCTGGGAAGTATCGGTAGACTCATAAAAATGAACAATCGGTTCATATATAATGATCTGGAAAAAATATTAATTGTAAACAAATATAGTAAAGCAAACGGGCTGAACCTATTTGAAAATCAAATTGAGCAATTTTTCAATTTAAAGGATTTTTTATTTTTGGATGAAAGTGAAATGCTAAGAGGAAAATCGGAATTTTCAGATTTTGATTTTAATAACCTAAAAAGTTTTAATTGCCTGACGGAAAAAGTTTTTGATTTGTTAACTTGTGATTAAGAAGGGTTTGTGATGAAAAAGTATTATAGGAAATATTTGATATTAGCAATTATGGGATCAATTATCATAGGATTAGCGTTTTATTTATTGCTAAATAATTACTTAGACAGAAAGGAAATAATTGTAGCATCCAGGGATATTAATATTGGAGAGAAGATAGGTGAAGATGATCTGTATTTTAAAGAATATTATAAAAATTCTCTTCCTGAAAACTATCTGGTAAGCAAAGAAGATGTGATTGGAAACATCATTAATATAGAAAGAAAAAAAGATGATTATATCTCTAAAGATATGTTTGATAAAGATGTACAAATAAGTATTTTTGATAACTTATTACCAGGTGATGTTATGATAGCAGTTAATATACAATATCTGGAGCCTATCCTAAAGGAGTTAAAAAAAGGTAATTATATATCTATAGTTTCAACTGTAGAGGACAAAGACTTAATATCTTCAAAATATTTTGAGCCTTTAAATATTAATAATGCTAAATATTTAAATCAAGACAACTACTATAAGGATGGAGATGAGATATCAGATATAAATAAATATTTCTCAACAGGTACAGATTATATTGATAATAACACTTTTGATTTATCAGAAAATATAATCTTAATTAATGGTCAGATTGTAGTTAGAAATCTAGAAATAATATGTATAGAAGAAAACGTTGAAAATAACAATAAAAACATTCTTTTAAGTAGCAGTAATAATACCACCGTTGTTTATCTTAAATGTAGCATTAAAGAAGCTCCAATTGTTGCTAGATTAACTAAGGAGAGTAATTACAAGATTATAGTGGAAGATATTTAATTATTATTTTTTTGGGAAATGGAAACTTCTGTGAATTTAAAAGATCAAAATGTCATTACTGATAAAAATTTAGATGGTGTCAAGTTAAATTATATCAATGATATAAATATTGGAGGCCAGCAAAATAATAGCAATAATTTTTATAATAAAAATATAATAATTGCAGTAATATCCAATAAAGGTGGGGTAGGAAAAACTTCAATTGCTATAGCTTTTGCAATGTTCCTCTCACAGAAAATTAAAAAAAGAATATTATTATTAGAACTAGATAGTTCGCCAGGGGACTTTGGTGTTATATTCGATATAGAGAGAGAAAAATCTCTCGAACTAGCACTTAGGTTTCCAGAAAAATATGATAAATTTGTTAAAAACATATATAGAAACGTAGATGCTTTAAAAGGTATATCAAATCCCTTAATAGCTGAAAATATCAGGAAGGGAACTATCAATAGATTGATTGATTATATCCTTAAAGATTACGGCTGCATCATAGTAGATACACAAACGGTTATCAATGGTCTAATTTTAGATGTCCTTAAACTTTCAAACAAAATCTTTGCAATAAGTGAATATTCTTTGGAAAGTATTGCACGTATTTCAAGTTTGGTTGATGTATTAGTAAAAAAATTTTCAATCCCGGAGTCTAAAATTAAACTTATAGTAAATAAAAAGAATTTTTTAAGTTTCTTTAAGGTTTGGGATATCTCAAAAATTATTAATATACCAATTGATGCTTTTATAACATTTGATTATAAATTTAATAAAAGCAAATTTCTATTTGATAGAGCAAGTATCTTTAATACTAAATTCTTTAAAGAAATTAGCAGAATGTTGTTAAAAATAGGCATGGGAGTTAGTAATAATGTTGAGAGACAGAATTTGTGATCAGAATAAGCTAACCAAAGACGATGAAAAAGAAATAATAAGTTTAATTAAAAAAAAGATTAAAAATGACGATTTCTTTGTAAATAGCAGCTTTTTTAATAGAGATGATTTCAAGGGTAAGTTATACCTACTTTTAAAAGATGAAATTGAAAAAAAATATCCTTATTCTGATTTTGATGTTGAGGATAACTTAATTAATAAAGCATTATCAGAAATTTTTGGATTGGGAATACTGGAGAAGTTTTTACAGGATAGAATGGTAACGGATATTTTTATTCAAGACAATGAGATGATAATAATAAAAAATGGAATAAAAGAGTACTTAGGAACAGTTTTTAATAGTTTAGATGAAGTATATTTAATAATAGACAGAATAAAAAGCAATACTGGAAAGACAGTTGATCAGAGAGTTCCATTTCTAAATACCATACTCTATGATGGTAGTAGATGTTCAATAGTTATTCCTCCTGTTTCAGATCGAGTCTATATTTCAATAAGGGTATTTAATTGCATAGATTTTGAGTTAGAAGATTTATTAAGATTAAATATGTTTAATAAAAAGGATTATGATATTTTAAAAGATTTAGTAGATAAAAAGAAAAATATTCTAATCGCAGGTTCCATGGGTTCTGGAAAGACTACTTTACTTAATACGCTTGCAAAATTAATTCCTAAAAATGAATTTATTAATATTATTCAAGATGTTCCGGAAATAAAACTTAAAGAGCATCCTTTTGTAAGAATGTTATGTACCAGGACGAAATCCAGGGAGTCTGATAACGAGATTAATCAGGATAGGTTGGTTTTTGAAACTTTAAGAATGAAAGCAGACAGGATTATAGTAGGTGAGGTAAGAGATTCAATGGCAGCATATCAAATGCTACAAGCATTGAATATCGGGCATAGAGGTAGTTTCAGTACTATTCATGCTGACTCTGCTTTTGATGCTTTCCTAAGATTAGAAACATTAGCTATGGAACATAAAACTAATATAAGTAATTATGTTGTAAAGCAAATGATTTCAAGAGCAATTGATGTGGTTTTGTTTTTGGATTATGAGAAAGATGAAGATTTTAATATATGTAATAGAAGGTTAAAAGAACTTTTATTAGTAGATAATAATCTAAGTAAAAGGGGTGATTACAAATTAGAGTATCTGTAATTATATCTGCATTTATTGGACTGGGATGTCTATATATATTTGGAGCTATATCAATTTATATTATTGACAGACGAAAAAACATAATTAACAGAATTTTAAGAATATCCAGTGGTTCGTATTTAATGAGTAAAGAGGATAAAAAGTATAGTGTTGTCAACAAAATTGGTATTTGGCTTAATAAAAATAACTTAAATTTGGATGTAAAAGAATTTTTAATTTTAATTTTTATATTATTCTCTCTTACTTTTCTAATAGGGTTATTTTTTAGGCCAGGTTTAATCCTTTCTATTTTATTCTCAATCATAAATATTTTTTTGTTTTTTATTTTTATCAACATAAGAAAAAAAAGAGAAAACATTAAGAAAGAAAATCAACTCGAACAATTTTTATTAGATCTTGTTGGTTATTTATATGGCAATCCTAATATTTTAAATTGTGTACAAAAGACTATAGAAGATACAGATTATCCATTGAGAAAAGAATTTGAGCTAGTATTAAATGATACTCGTAAGGGTCTGCTGCTAAATGAAGCCTTAAGAAATATGATTAGGAGAAACAGTAGTCCTTTAATTGAAATAGTTTTAATAGGATTTATTGCTGCAAATGATAAGGGTGTGGACTTAATAGGATTCCTAAAAGATCAAATTGAGTATATCAGAGAAAAGAAGAATATAGAAAGATATATTAGAATTTTAAGTTCTGGACCAAAATACACATCATATCTGATAACTCTAATACCCATAGTCTCAATAATAATAATTATTCTAATTAACAGAGATATTATAGAGATTTTACTTACAGAGATTGGGGTTTTAACTCTTATATATATCATACTCAGTAATATAATTGGGTTTTTCATAATAAATAAGGTAATTAATTATTATGGTGGAAATAGGGTTATAAAATGAATTTGTTAATAGTAGTGATAGCTGTTCTTGTTTCAGTTTTTATATTTTTATTGTTTATAAATTTTAGTTATAAAAAATCCAGATTAATCATTGAGAAAATTGAAACTCGAACTGGATATATTCTTAAAAAAATGAACAAAACAAAGCTAAGCGAAGATTTAGAATTATTGTTTGAAGAGCAAAATTGTATCAACATTTTTGGTTTTAAAATAAAATCTTCAGAAGGATTATTTTTATTAAGAGTTATTCTTTCACTAAGCTTTCTTATCTTTTTTATTGTTTTCGGTTTTTTCTTGGGAAAAAACTTTATTTTTTATTCATTTATTGGAGCAATAATTCTTTACTTTTTACCTATAGAAATTATAAAGAGTAAAATTAGTTCAAAAAGTAAAAGAATACAAAACGAACTTCCCGATATAGTAGATATTTTATCCTCTTTGATAAAGGCTGGTTTAAGTTTAAATGAAGCATTAAATTATATTTCAGATAATTATAAGTGTGAAACAAGCAGGCTTTTTAAATTAGCACAAATAAAAATTTTTGAAGGTCATAGCAAAATGGATGCATATTATCTGATTACCAGACTTTCATTTTGCAATGATTTTAAGACTGTAATTAAGATTTTAGTGCAGGCTGAAATGATCGGGAATCCAATCAGTAAGGTTCTAAAAGATGTATCAAAAGTTATGAGAACTAATCAGAGAGATCTATTAAAAATAAGGTCCGAAAGATTGGAAAGTAATTTAGTTCTTGTAATATTTATTTTTATGTTTATACCAATGATATTTTTATTTTTATTACCAGTTTTACCTCAGTTAAAGATGTTTTTTTAATAAAATAATTATTTTCTACTTGGTAGTGGAAAATTAAATAGATAGTAAGTTTTTATTTATAAATTGTATTTTAAGATATATGAAAAAAATAAATATAAATCTATAAATGGAGGTAAACATGAATTTATTGAGCAAATTTTTAAACAGAATATTTTATAGAACGAAAGGATCTACATTAATAGAACTAGCTCTGTATATAGCGCTAGTTGTAATTGTTTGTATTGCAGTAGTGACTTCACTTGGTGGAAAACTTCAGTCAGTTTTTAAAACTATAGTGGATAGTTTGTAAATTTAAGCCTGAAGAAAAGAATATCATATACCTTCTAAAAAATAGTGAGTAAAAACCAGGATATTTTGAATAATGTTCAAATTTAAAGCTTATTCAGAAAAAGGTAATGTTTTTATTGAGTTGGCTTTAGTAATGCCAATATTAATACTATTGATTGCAGGAATTGTTCAGTTTGGCTTCTTATTGAATGCTAAAATAGCTGTAAATTCTGCTTCTTATGAAGCTGCTAGGGTTGCTACTTTATCAGATGATCCTGAATCAGATGCAATAAATGCTGTATTGGCTTATGCATCATCTACAATGCCCGGGTGGAATTTTGATGAGAGACTTAGTTTAAAAGTTGATATTTCTGGAACGAATCCTGGTGATATCGTACAGGTAGAAGTGACTTATAGGATACCAGTTTTTTTCTCGAAAATCCCACCTTTCTCGATGATTGGAGATGATTATGCGAATATCTGTGGTAGTAGTGTAATGAGGATGGAAGAAAAGGAATAAATAATATGTTTAATAGGTTTTTGTGTATTGAAAGAAAGATTGGAAAAGTAGAAAGATTGTAAAAGCAGACTTGGTATAAAATATAAGACTTGTTTTACTTCT
>JADHVM010000055.1 GCA_016783985.1 Actinomycetota bacterium | reverse complement strand
ATATCTGTTCTGTAAATTTTTTTAGGATTATATTTTTCCTTAATCCTTTCTGCCATTTCATCTCCCTCTTCTTTTGCAGCAGAATCACTAACTGATATAACTATATTTTCGGGATTTTCACTCATACTTTCTATGGAATTAATCAAATCATTTTTTGCCTGATTCCATCTTCTTGTGTTTTTAAAAGGAGATACTTCACCAAATTTTAAAGTGAGTATTGGTTTTATTTCTAAAAGAGAAGCGAGAAGAGCTTTTGATCTTCCTATCCTGCCGCCTTTTTTTAAATACTCCAGTGTACTCGGGACAAAAAGTATTTTAAGTTTTGTCCGTAAATCATTTACTTTTTCCAGTATTTCTTTCTTGGATTTACCCTCATTAGCCATTATGGCAGCTTCTAATGCTATAAAACCAAGTGGCATGTGAACTACTTCTGAATCAATTATTTCAATATCAGAATCTTTAAATTCCTTTTTTGCCATTTCAGCAGAGGCTATCGTACCAGACATTTTTTTTGAAATATGAATAGAAATAATACTGTCATTACTTTCAAGCAGTTCCTTGTATACCTTAATAAAATCTCCAGGCGACGGCTGTGTTGTGGTTGGAAGGGTGGGAAATGTTTTTATTTTTTCATAAAATTCTTTTATGGTTATACTTACCCCATCATCCAAAAACTGCTTCTCACCAAATAATACTGTGAGTGGCACAACGGTTATATTGTGTTTCTGAACTAAATCTTTTGTTAAATCACATGTGCTGTCAGTTACAATTGCTATATTACTCATTTTTCCTCCTTTTGTTATTTATTTATATATATAATTTATTTATAGATATTATATAATTTAAACTTATTCGGCGATTTTATCAATCAATATTAAAAAAACCATTTATTTTTTGATTTTAACATAATTTGTAACAAAAAGAATTATAATTTTGATTTTTTCTGATATAATTATTTAAATATTTCCAAAGATTTTTAGTAAATTTTTTATATCAGTTATAAAATAGGGTTGTATATATAGAAAAGAAACACTTTAGGGAAGTTTTTTATAATTTTAAGGAAGATGTTTATGAGATCAGTAAATAAATATATTTTTTTATTTCCGATAATTATTGTTGCATTAATATTGCTTTTTAATTTTTCAGCATGTGAACCAAGAGAGAAACTTATAAAAATTGGAAACCAGACTGTTCTAACAGGGGAGTATAAGTTTTATGGAGAGGATCAGCTAGTTAGTATTGAACTTGCAGCTTCAGAGCTTTCTCCGGTTAAAATTGGAGGTTTTGAGTATAAAATAGATATAATAACTAAAGATGATGAAGGTAATGCTGAAAGAGCTTTTCTTGTGTCTCAGGAATTGGTTGAAGAGGGAGTACTTGGGGTAATTGGTTCGACGTTTAATGGTACTACTAAAGTATCTATTCCTGTCTATGAAGAATATAATATACCCATCATAACTCCTTCAGCTCAGGGAGTCGAGTTGTCTAAGACGGGTAATAATTTTTTCAGGCTTATTATGAATAATAAGCAAAAGATAGATAATATAGCAGCTTTTTTAATGGATGAGATAAAGCCTCGGAAACTTATTCTTATTGATAATAGGGATGAGTATTCAGTAAGTTTGATAGATTTTTTAATTGAGATTTTTGAGGATTTAGGATTTAGTTATAATAAAAGATATGCGGTTGATATGGAGTCTGAAGGCACTGGTATTCTAGCTGAAAATTTACTAATTGATGAACCGGATGCAATATTCTTTTGTGGATATTATGATGAATTAGCTAAGCTAATAACAGAAGTCCGGGAGATTGGCCTTGAGACTCAATTTATAACAGAAGAAATAGGTATGGACGAGCGTATAAGCTTATTTACAGATGAGCAATTTTTAGAAGGGCTGATTGCTATTATTTCTGAGCCGCCATCTCTGGCTAAATACTCTGAGGATAAAAGAGCTATTGATTTTTCATTATATAAGTATCCTGAATTTGCAGAAAAAATGGAGAATATAGAGTTAAGCCAGTATACACCAGGCCCCTATTCTTTTTATAGTTATGATGCTTTGTATCTCATTATAGATGCCATGAAAAGAGCAAATTCTATTTTACCAGAGGATTATATTGATCAATTAAAATTATCTTCATATGATGGGATTATAGGGAAGATAGAATTTAATTCTAACGGGGATAGGATAGATCCGCCCTCTACAGTATTTATAATTAAGAATGGTGATTGGGTTAGGTATTAAGATCCAATAATAAAGTTCAGGGCTTTAGGGATTATTTTAAACTTAGCTGGTAGTTTGCAGATATATTCACCATCTGCAAATACACTAAATTCGTATTCACTTTCCATTTCAAAAATAGAAGTTTTAAAGCATTCAACATGAGCATCACTTAAATGCTTTCCTTCAAACACCTTAGGAAAAGTTTTAATAAAATGTATTTTACTCATCCTTTTTATTATACAAATATCAAACATACCGTCAGTTGGGTCTGCTTTTGGTGCAATTTTCATCCCACCTCCATAACTTGGCAAGTTTGCAACAGCTGCCATCATTGCATGCAGTTCTCTTTCTTGATTATCGTATTTTATAAAAAATCTTTTAGACTGGAAGGTTATTAATGTTTTATAAACTGAATAAGTGTATATAGCAGGACCCCTGATTGGTAATTTTGTATTATTTGCTAAATCGGTTACTTGTGAGTCAAATCCTGAGCCAGCTACACAAAGGTAATAATATTTGTCATTTATAAGACCTAAGTCTATTCTTTTTATTTCCCTCTTTTTTATAATCTGACAGCATTGCTCAACATCTTCAGGCAATCCTAAATTTTTAGCAGTATCGTTTCCCGAACCTGAGGGAATGACACCTAAATTTTTATTTGTCCCAACAAGTGCATTTGCTATATAATGGATTGTTCCATCTCCTCCAACAGCTATAAAATTAGAATAATCATTATTTAAATTTCTTTTAGTAGTATCCATAATATCTTCAGAGCTTTTACTGATGTGTAAACTATATTCTAAATTTAATTTTTTAAATTCAGATTCTATTTTATTTTTAAGTTCTATGGTTTTACCGCGGCAGGAGGAAGGATTTAATATTATTAAGTTTTTCATTTAAATGATTATATTAATTTATAATATAAAATGCATTTTAGATTGCTTTTTTACTATTATTTAAACGTTATTTATTCTGACTGCTTTTTTAAGTAATGGTTTCAAATAATAAAAAATCACTTGTTGGAGCTGATACTGTATTTGAGTTGTTGACTTTTTATTTTTGGTATTATAACCTTAAAAATGTTCTAAATTCATCTAAAAATAAACCAGGAGGTAATAGAATGAACATATTTAATAAAGTTATTGTGGTAATAATATTATTGTTTTTTATTTTTGTTTCTCTTGTTTCGGTAATTAATGAGTTTATAGGTTTTTTTAGCTGGTCTGAAATCGCCCAGAAAGTTTTTAATCCTGAGAATAATATTAACCCATATGTTTCAACACTCGCACTTCTAATGGTTATTACTGTATGTATATTTTTAATGCTGCTGGAATTTTATAGAAAAAAAATAAGAATAGCCAAAATATATAATGTTGAATCAGGTAAAGCTATGATAACTGTAGGGACTATTACACAGCAGATAAAAGGTGCAGTATCAAAGATTGAAGGTATAAAGGATATAAAAGTTAGTATAATTTCCAAATCAAATGGGATAATTATAAATATGCTGGTTGGGCTGGTGCAGGATGTAAATATTCCTGATAAAATGAATGAGATAATTGAAAAAGCGTCAAGTGTTGCCAAAGAAAAGTTAAATATAATGGTCATTGACACCAATCTTACAATTGTTAATTTAACACCTGAAGAAAAAGCACCTGAAATAAAGACTTCTGAGGCAAAAATAGAAAAGGAAGCAGAAAAGTATTTAGAGGAAACAGATGAGAAAAAGGAAGTTGAAGAACAGCAAAAAGAACAGTAAAAATAAGTTACTAATAAAATAACTATAAGGGTTGAAAATTTGTTTCTGAAATAATTTAATTAACATGTAATCTTGGTTTATCTAAAATGCGGGCTTAGTATAGCGGTAGTACATGAGCTTCCCAAGCTCAAGAGGCGGGTTCAATTCCCGTAGCCCGCTCCATTTTTTGTATAATTTTAAAAACCATATAAGCAGAATAATTATTTTATTTTGCAATTAGAAGCTTATTAGCTTTTAGTAAAAAGTTTATAAGAATTATTTATGCTTGAAGTTTTACATATTTGTCTAATTTAACTAAAATGTAAGAAGCTCCAAGAGATCCGCAAACAACTATTATTTATCTGAATAGGATAGAAAGGTGAAAGAAATATGAGTGATATATTATCAGAGCTTGATAAATATATACCAGAGGATAATCCAAGGAAATGGGCAAAGCTTTCAAGTGATATTGATTTTAGAAGATTAGAACTTACTCTTTTAAAAGAGATTTTAATTGAATTAAAGCAGATTAATGCTAAATAATTTTTTTAATTGAATGCTAAGCTTTAAATTAAAAAATTTTATTAATAAAAAAAATGGTAATTTTTTTGTTATTGGGCCTCCAGGGACTGGTAAAACGCATACTTTAATAGATCTTACCAGGTATCTGATTAAGTATAAGCATATAGAGCCTACCCGAATATTAATCTTTAGCTTTAACCGTAGATGGGCAAAAATAATAAGGGAAAAAACAGCAGCTAGAGTAGAAAGTAGTATTTTAGAAATTCCTATAGAATCTTTTTTCTCTTTTTGTTTAGATTTCTTAAATAAAGAAGTTACATTTTTAAACTCTAATATTGAGTCAATTGAGATCTTAAACTCTATACAGCAGTGGAATTTATTGAGAGATGTAATAAATAATTTAGGCAAGAAAAATTATCCTCATACATTAAAATATTTTAAGTCTAATTCCTTTATCTCAAGCAGCTTTATGCAGGAGGTTTTTGATTTTATATTAAGAGCACAGGAAAATTTACTGACTCCTAAAAAGCTATCTGGTAAATTTACCCCGTTTTTTAATCCTGTATTATCGGAAATAGTTGGGATTTATGCTAATTATAAAAAAGAGCTTTATAAAAATAATATATACAATTATGGGAGGCTTTTAGAAGATACTGTGAATATACTTGAAGGCAATGAAGATATTAGAAATATTTATAAAAATAGATATGAGTATATTTTTGTTGATGAGTTACATGAGATTAATAAAGCACAGCTTAGGATTGTTGAATATTTATCTGCAGGAAATTGCGTATATTTTGGTAATGATGATGAATCAATTTATACTTTCAGGGGTTCAATGGTTGATAATTTTAAGAAGGTTTACGGGGAAATAAAACCTGAAAATATCTTATTTTTAAGAAAGAATTACAGAAATAGTCCTGCTATAAATGCTCTTGGAAATAAGTTTATTTGTCAGAATAAAGATAGAGTAAAAAAGAAAAGCATAATCCTGGGAATGAAGCCAGAAGACATAAATGGTGAGGTTGTTTTTAAACAATTAAGTACTTCTTTAGACGAGGTAAATTTTATTACAACAAAAATAAAAAATTTATTAGCTGGTAAGAATGTAAAATTAGAAGATATCTGTGTAATCATAAAAGGTCTGGGGTACGAAACTCATATTATTGAAAATATATTTGCCCAGAACGACATACCATTTATCAGGAGAGGAACAAGAACTCTTTTAGATAATAAATTTGTGAGATATATAATTAATTTTTTAAAGTTCTTATTATTATTGGAAGAATATAGGGAGAAAAAAAATAAAGAAGGAGGATACACTAAAAATAATATAGATCCCCGAAAATATAATTTTTATAAAATAGAAGACTATGATTTAGAATTAAATGGTTTTTTAGAAAGAATTCTGCTTTCTGAAATTATTAATATAGAGCCTGTATATTTTAAAAAAATTAAATCGTCTAATGAAAATTTATGGAGTTATCTGGAGAAAATTTACAGTCGTAATATAAACACTAAACAAAAAAAGAATAATAGTATAAAAAGTGTACGGACTGATCGAAAAGAAGGCAATGGTTTGGAGAGCCAGGACTATGAGATTGATAAAATTGCAAACTTTATTTTAAGCGTTTATAAATTTTTACCTTCCATAGGTGAATCTGCATACAATTTTATTCTAAAATTTATAAGTGATGAAAATATAGGTATTATAAATTACCTTTTATTTAAGAATATGGAATCAGTGGAAATAAAAAATATTTGGGGCAGCTTGGGTGATTATCTTGAAAGTGTAAAAGAATTTAGCAAGGATAATAATACCGATGATAGCGTTAGAGCATATATTGAGTTTCTTGATAGTATAATTAATAATCAATTTTTAGAAGAAGTAGAGGAAAGTACCAAGGAACTTGGTGGTACTGGTGCTGTTAATGTTTTAAGTTATCATCAATGTAAGGGATTTGAATTTAAAGTAGTTTTTTTACCCTTTATAAATAGAGATTATCTGCCTTCCAGATTTATTTTCCCTCAATCTTATGATATGCAGGTCTTTAATTATTTTAGTGGTGGAAAAATTTTAAATGCTGAAGAGTTAAGAGAAAAACATATGGAGGAGGAAAGGAAACTTTTTTATACAGGCATTACAAGAGCTAAAG
>JADHVM010000054.1 GCA_016783985.1 Actinomycetota bacterium | reverse complement strand
TAATTGTGATAGGTGGAGAAGGGGCCAATGCTGGTGAATTAATCTTTTCAACCATGCGAAAGGTTATTAGGGATAATTTTCCCTTTAATGAAGAAATTAACATTGTCCCTCTGCAACCTGGAGAAAAGGGGTGGATTATCGGAGCAGCTGAGTTAGTATTAAGTGAAGTGTTTAAAACCCCTATTTTTAAATCTAAAGGAAAAGTGGCTATTAAATCTGCCTTTCATTGGTAACTTTTTGTATTGCGTATTGCGCATCGCGTATTGCGTTAGGATACAGTGATGAGTGATGTGTAATGAGTAATAAGAGGAAAGAGTTAGGCGGTTGGCTAGTTTACCAGTTAAAATACAGGTTACAAGTTGCAGGTTGCGAGTTACAAGTTTGGAAAAAGAAGTAGGTGCTTGATTTATCAAGCCCGTCTGTTTCTTCTGTCATTCCTGCGAAAGCAGGAATCCAGAGCATTTCTAACCACATATATGAATTTAATTAACAGGCAAACTGGGAAATTTTATAAGTTTTGAATTTTGAATTATGGTTTTTCGTTTTTAGTTTATTTATTTACCCTATACGCTACCCGCTACCCGCTCTACTATTCACTAACGACTAAATTAAGAGGAGGTGTTGTGCATTAGAAATAAGAAATTAGAAAAGTATTTTTTAAAAAATTAAGGAGGAAAGAAAATGTTTAAGAAAATTAGTTTTGTAATATTAGTAGTATTGTTAATTGGAGCGTTTACTTCAAGTGTATTTGCCGCCTCTGGTAGTGTAACCATTCTTGGTACCTGGACTGGTGGAGAGGCAGAAGCTTTTAACAAAATGGTAGCTCCGTTTGAAGCAGAAACTGGGATAAAAGTTGAATTTACTGGAACTCGAGATCTTCCTACTATTTTAACTACTCAAGTAGAAGCCGGTAATCCACCTGATGTATCGGCTCTACCGAATCCGGGGCAGATGATAGAGTTCGCCAAAGAAAATAAATTAGTAGATTTAAGTACTTTTATGGATATGGATGTACTGCGAAGTGATTATTCACCAACCTGGTTAGACCTGGGGACTTATAAAGGAAAATTTTGTGGGGTATTTATTTCTGCTGATTTAAAAAGTTTAGTCTGGTATAGTCCCAAAGCATTTGCTGCTGCGGGTTATACTGTTCCTGCTACCTGGGAGGAGTTGATTGCTCTTTCCGATAAGATGGTAGCTGATGGCAAGACTCCATGGGCTATTGGATTTGAAAGTGGTGCTGCCAGCGGATGGGCTGGGACAGACTGGATTGAAGATATTATGCTCCGTACCGTAGAACCAAAGGTTTATGATATGTGGGTAAAACATGAAATTTCCTGGGTTGATGATAAAGTACAAAGAGCTTTTGAACTATTTGGGCAGATTGCTCTAAACGAGAAGTATGTCTATGGTGGAACAAATGCAGAATTGACTATAAGCTTTGGTGATTCACCGGATGCCTTATTTACTAGTCCACCAAATGCTTATATGCACAGGCAGGCAACCTTTATTAAAAGCTTTATACTTGATCATTTCCCCAATTTAGTCCCGGGAGTAGATTTTGATTTCTTCCCCTTCCCGCCGATTGACCCTCAATACGGAATTCCAGCTTTAGGAGCGGCAGATATGTTTGCAATGTTCAATGATACTCCTGAAGCCAGAGCTTTTATGCAATATATTGTTACCCCGGAAGCTCAGGAAATATGGGTTCATGAATTAGGAAAACTCTCTGCCAATAAAAGGATAAATCCTGCTGCTTATCCAGATGATTTAACCCGAAAGGCTGCTAAAATCTTAAGCGAAGCTTCGACCTTCCGTTTTGATGGCTCTGACTTAATGCCATCAGCAGTTGGCGCCGGTTCTTTCTGGACCGGAATATTAGATTATGTAAGTGGTATCCCATTAATGAATGTATTAATGACTATTGAGACTACTGCTTTGGACGCTTATCGGAAATAATAGAATTGAATCTATCATTGCGAGGGGAGCTCTCAAGTAATATTGAGTGCTCCCCGTGGCAATCTCGGGTTGAGATTACTTCCCCTGTTTTCGCGGGGGCAGGCTTGCTCTA
The DNA here is from genome assembly GCA_016783985.1 of Actinomycetota bacterium. The sequence goes on along the minus strand of JADHVM010000054.1, from coordinate 4,655 downwards.
CTCCTTGCAATGAAAAAATTTAATAATTACATTAAAATATTTGTTACATTGACATATAGAAAGGAAAGAAGTTTGTGATACATACCAAAAAAATTACCCCATGGTTGTATATATCTCCGGCAGCATTTCTCTTATTCTTTTTTTTAGTCTATCCTTCAATTAACACAATATATATTTCCTTTTTTAATTATAATTCGGAAATATTTATAGGCATTAAAAATTATCTCTATAGTTTTACCAATGAGATTATGCTTAACTCTTTTCGAAATAATGCTTTATGGGTAATACTGTTTGTTCCCCTGACGGTATCTTTAGGATTAATTATAGCAGTATTGGCAGATCGAGTTAAATATGAATCGATTGTAAAATCGTTGATATTTATGCCCATGGCGATTTCCTTTGTGGGTGCGGGTGTAATTTGGAAATTTGTTTATGCTTATAGGCCGGCTTCTGCTGCTCAAACTGGTATTCTTAACGCAATTCGTTCATTTTTTCAGTTAGAGCCCTTACCCTGGTTAATTATCAGACCCTGGCTTAATAATTTTTGTTTAATTATGGTAGGGGTATGGATATGGACTGGATTCTGTATGGTAATATTATCAGCGAGTTATAAGGGTATACCCCGGGAACTGCTGGAAGCAGCTCGGGTAGATGGTGCTACCGAGTTTAGAATATTTTGGAAAATTATTTTGCCTTTGATGAAACCCACCCTTGCAGTAGTAGCTACCACTATGACTATTAATGTTCTTAAAGTATTTGATATTGTCTATGTAATGACTAATGGAAATTTCAATACCGAGGTCGTTGCCAATCGGATGTATAAAGAGATGTTTATTTTTAGAAATTATGGCCGGGCAAGTGCAATTGCAGTTATATTATTAATGCTTATTATTCCTATGATAGTTATTAATATTCAGCGGTTCAGGGAGCAGGAGGCAATAAGATGATAAAAAAAACAATTTCGATATTTTCACACGGACCGCTTCATTTAGTGATAATTATGGTAGCTTTTATCTGGATACTGCCAAGCGTTGGTCTATTGATAACTTCTTTTCGATCTTCTGCCGATGTAGCTGCATCCGGCTGGTGGACTGTATTTGAACACCCTTTTAACTTTACCCGCTATACTCTGGAAAACTATCAAGAAGTTATTTTTAAAATTGGTATAGGCAGGGCCTTTCTGAATACTTTATTCATTACTATACCTGCTACCATTATCCCTATATTAATTGCTTCTTTTGCGGCCTATGCCTTTGCCTGGATGGATTTCCCTGGGCGAAGATTTTTATTTGTAATTTTAGTTGGTTTGTTAGTAGTTCCCCTGCAAATGACCTTGATACCCGTCCTGCGAATTTTTAATAAATTGGGAATAGCCGGTACTTTTCCCGGGATATGGTTAGCCCATACTGGATATGGACTTCCTCTAATAATTTATTTAATGTATAATTTTATATCCGGATTACCAAGTGAATTATTTGATTCTTCTTCTATAGATGGTGCAACTCCTTTTCAAATATTCACCAGAATGGTAATACCATTATCTTTACCAGCTCTCGCCTCCGTTACTATCTTTCAGTTCTTGTGGGTTTGGAATGATCTTTTAGTAGCCCTGGTCTATTTAGGAGGAACGCCTGATGTTGCTCCACTTACTGTACGTATAAGTGCCTTAGTCGGTTCTTATGGCCAGGATTGGGAACTTCTTACTGCGGCAGCATTTGTCTCCATGATTCTTCCTTTAACTCTATTTTTAGGGTTACAACGCTATTTTGTAAAAGGTATTTTAGCCGGGTCAGTGAAGGGATAGAAATTAATTCACCAATTCACCAATACCCCAATTGACCGATTAGTTAGTCGTTAGTGAATAGTAATTCGTATTGCGTATTGCGTATCGAGTATCGCGTTAAAGAAATTAGGATTCAAGTGTAGGGGCACAATGAATTGTGCCCTTCTTTTGTAATTTACTTTAAAATTTACCAATCTGCCAATCTGTTAATTCAGAAAATATAAAAAGTTTGCAGTTATCGGTTTACAGTCTACTTTATTCTATGTCATTGCGAGCTCTGATTTATCAGAGCGCGGCAATCCCCGTTTGAGATTGCTTCGGTAGTTTCACCTCCTCTCAATGATAAAAAATTGGTATTTTTTTAGGGTTTGATAAATCAAACCCCTACCTCCTAAGCGTCCTCTGCTCTTTCTCTTCGCGCAATACGCAATACTCGATACGCGATACGAATAAAATACTTGCAGAATCCTCTATAATTTTATAAAATAAATTATACCAAGTTGTTATTAAAATTAAATTCATATAAATCTTCACACTCTATTTTCTTGTTCGGGAGGAAGCGCTATGAACGAAGAAAGCTTTAAGAAAGAAATCCTTGATTTTGAAGATAAATATCTTTCTCCTTATGCTGCGAAAAATTGCGAAGCCAGAAGAGATCGCGAGACATCTCATCCTTTTAGAGGTCCTTTTTCCAGGGACCGAGATCATATATTGTATAGCGGTTCATTTCGTAGATATGTGGGGAAAACTCAAGTCATTTATTTCGCCACAAGTTTTGACGAGCAACTATCTAACCGAAGCATTCATACATTACAAGTTTCCCAAATAGCGAGATCAATAGGAAGAGTTTTAAAATTAAATCTTGATCTTGTAGAAGCGATCGCTCTTGGTCATGATTTAGGACATACTCCTTTTGGACATGATGGAGAAGAGATTCTTCAAGAAATTTGCCAGGAAAATAATATTAGCATATTTTTTCATAATATCCATAGTCTTAGAATAGTCGATAAACTTGCCGATGCTTGTAAAGGGATGAATTTAACCTTTCAAGTAAGAGATGGAATTCTATCTCATGATGGTGAGATTAATGAGAAATATCTTAAACCGAATCGAAATAAAACCGAAGCTGACTTAATAGATTATTGCCGGAGAAAATCTCAAGGAGAACAAGTTCATATAGTTCCGGCAACTTTAGAGGGATGTGTTGTTCGCATGTCAGATGCAATATCCTATGTGGGGCAAGATTTTGAAGATGCGATACGCATTGGTATTTTAAAAAAGAGTGAATTACCAGAAGGAATTAAGAAAGAATTAGGAGAAAGCAATACAGATATTATAAATTCCTTGGTAACTGATATCATAATTAATTCTTATAATCGGGACGAAATAATTTATTCATCTAATATTGCTGAGAGAGTTTTTCAATTGAAACAATTTAATGCGGAAAGGATATATAAAAATTCCAGACTCAAGGCAAAAAAGACGAAATTAAGAGCTTCCTTTAAATATTTATTTAACAAATTTCTTAATGATATTAACAGAGGCGATGAGGGCTCTTTAGTTTTTAAGGAGTGGATTTTTAATAGGGGCAAAAATAAAGGAGCAGACTATGTAAATAGTAATTTACCTGAACAGGTAGTAGTTGATTATATTGCCTCAATGACAGATAGGTATTTTAATAATACCTATATAAAATATAAAAGATAATTTTACTTCAAATTTATTTGATTTATTTAGTAAAAGTGAGAAGGAGCAGGACAATATGTCTGATAGAATTGAGGTTGTGCTAGGTGATATTACTAAACAACAGGCGGAGGCAATAGTTAACGCAGCCAATAATTCTCTTCTTGGCGGCGGGGGAGTAGATGGGGCTATTCACCGTGCAGCTGGTTCCGAGCTTTTAGAAGAGTGTCGTAAGTTAAAAGGGTGCCCAACCGGACAAGCGAAGATAACTCGAGGTTATCGAGTGCCGGCTAAATGGGTTATTCATACTGTAGGCCCTGTCTGGAGAGGCGGGAACTACAAAGAAGACGAGCATCTTACTCAATGCTATCAGAGTTCTTTTACCTTAATAGAAAAACATTTGCTTAAAACAGTAGCTTTCCCTTCAATAAGCACAGGGGTATACCGGTTTCCTTTGGAGCGCGCTACTGAGATTGCTATTACCGAAACTTTAAAGTTTTTAAAGAGAAATAATTTTGTAGAAAAAATTATTTTTGTATGTTTTAATAAAAACGTATATGATTGTTATGTAGCAGAATTAAAAAAGAATCCATAATTATATAGCATATACTTATTTCATATTTAATATATAATATTATAAATGGGTACAATACATTGTGCCCCTACACTTGAATCCTAATTTCTTTAACACAATACGCAATGCGAGACACGATATACTAACGACTAATTTAATTATAAGGGGATATTAGAGATTTTGCCAAAGAATAAATACTACTATTATTCTCATCACCAAACTTCTTCCTATAAAAAAAGAAGAATTAAAAAAATAAGAATGATCATTGGCGGCCTATTTATTCTATTGTTAGCTATGGGAATAATTTCGTTAAAGACCCCGCCGTTATTTTCCGCAAAAAAAAACAACGATACTCTTCCTGCTTCAGAAGAAATTTCGGAATCAGTAGCAGAGGAGATAGAGAAGGTTCCTGAGATAGTCACAGAAGAAATTTCTCTGCGGGAAGAAATAGCGGAAGAGAAAGAGGAAGAAGAAAAAAAGGAAGAAGTAATTACCATTGATGGCAATTTGCAGGCCGGGGATACTCTTTATGAATCTTTAATCAAAGAAGGAATTTCTGCAGCTGAGATACTCAGTTTACAAGAAAAAGTAAAATCCGTAGTAGATTTCAACTAT
>JADHVM010000053.1 GCA_016783985.1 Actinomycetota bacterium | reverse complement strand
CAGCCATAAGATGACTTTGTCAATAGACTTCAGCAATTCGGTTACCCTACTTGCTGCTATCCAAGCTACAGGGCTTCTGGCTTTTACCCTGACAGGACTGACTCCTGCTGAACATACCAGCCTAAGCTGGACATACAAAAAGGTTCGAAATTTCACACCCTGGGGCAGCCAGCTTGAGCGATAATCCAAATCTACCAGTACATCAAAGGGCTTTTTTAGTGTAAACTCTAGGTTTTTACCTCTTAATTTTAAGTTCGAAAGTAAAAAATTAACAAGTTGTCTTTTTTGCTCAACTTTAGAACTTTCAAATAATTCTGGTGCTCTAGAACATAAATTTAATAAGGTTATAAGCGTAATTGAGTAATCTTCATCAGCTTCCGTTACCTTTCTTAACCTATCAGTTAATTCATATTGCCTTTGTTTAAGTTCTGTGGCTTTTTTATCATATTTATCTTGAGCAATACCCCCTGGGCGGTGTGGCCAATTATACGCAGGACAATGGCAAGTTGGAGACTGTCTCGAAAGTCTCTTAAATCTCCGCTCATAAGGATGCGGCATAAGGCCTCGATGATGTCGTCCAGAATGTGCCGTACAAAAATTTTCTCCCCAAACTGCATAAGCTTGACAGGGTTTGCCGCCCTTTCGTAATGCTTTGCACTGTCTCAGTGCTTTTGCTTTCTCGCTATAAGCCATCTGTTAGATATCCTATCTATAATTAGGGCACGCTGACTATAGAAACTGCAAAAATACACTTAGGCCTGACATACTGTTGTCAGAGATAATATTTTTAATATTATTGTATAGGGTATTTTATGTTATTTTTTAACTTTCCTTTTTACCTGCTCGGGTAATCCTGCATCTTTCATCCATTCAATCATGCGCACAGTTCCACTGCCATATTGCTCAATAAATCCAGCAAGATAGAAGACCTTCGCAATTAGAATATTACGTAAAAAGGATTGATGCGGTTTTTTCAATTCTTCAATTGTAATTCCTTCAGGGAGTCCGCCTGGATTATAAAACCAGACATGGTCATTATAGACCTTAATCGAGTAGAATTGCCTATTGGTTATTTTCCCATCTGATAAAAGACCCAACCTTTCAATGATTATATTTGCTGGCTCATCAATGGATATCTGTGGAAGTCTCTTTTTCAAGCAAAAGTAAAGCTTGTTACCTTGCCTCAGAAGGATAGCTGATAGACTAGACACCAGGAAACCCGAAGATTATTTCCATAATCCCTGGCATTAATATACATCTTAAAAGCACTGTCAATTAGTTGTGCATGATAGGTACATCTTTATTTTTTAAGATAAATCCAGCTGATTTTGTAAGTGGAGTAAATAATAAGTATTTTACTCTAATCCCTGGAAGGACCTTAATTTATGAAGGAGAAACAGAAGAAGGAACAGAACACATTGAGGTTACAACCCTAAGTGAGACCAGGACAGTTATGGGTGCAGAGTGTATGATAGTCCGGGACAGGGTTTTTCTAAACGGCGAGCTTATTGAAGACACATTAGACTGGTTTGCTCAGGATAAAGATGGAAATGTTTGGTACTTAGGTGAGGATTCTAAAGAATCTCTAATAAATCAAATGAAAATTTTCTCTATTAAATTTTAAAAGTTAAACAGGAACAGGAAGCTGAGATGTCTTATATAACTTTTATAGCAATAATTACTATTAAAAAATTATTATCTTATTATACGAGGCAAGATCTTAGATATAGCAGGAATAATTTTGGGATCAATTTTTATTCTTATGGTTTTAGTATTCCTTCTCGGGGAAATACTTGTTCCACACTAAAAGCAAAACTAATATAGAAGAATAGACAATTATTTTTTCTTTTTTGGAATAAAATCTAAGGATATTGAGTTGACGCAGTGTCTGGTATTTTTAGGAGTAAAACCTTCCCCTTCAAATACGTGACCCAGGTGACCGCCGCACCTGGAACATACAATTTCCATTCTTATTCCATCCTCGTCCGGTAATCGTGTTACTGCTCCGGGGATTTCATTATCAAAACTTGGTCAGCCACATCCTGACTTAAATTTACTTTTAGATATGTATAGCGATGCTCCGCACTGCCGGCAGACATAAGTACCCTCTTCAAAGAAGTCTTCATACTTGCCGCTAAATGCCGGCTCGGTACCTTTGTCAATTATTACTCTTTTTTCCGGATCAGTAAGTTTTCTTTTTTTCATTTATAAAAAATTTTTATTTAAATACTTTCAATACCTCTATCTACAGCCAGGCCAAGCAGATTTTTGAATATCTCCGGATTTATTGCATATACAATAGCAAAACAGGTAATAAAAATTACTGCTGCCAACCATTTAGTATAGCGGCCGCGGGTCCTCACAAAAAGTATTATGGATAAAATAGCCATAACAATAGGTCCTGCTATTTTAATATCCCCTAATGGGACAGTATAACCAGCCACAACTTTTTCACTTTCTCCAAAAAAAGATGCCAGATCAAAGTTTATATTTGCCACAATTAATACTATTTCCAGAATCAGCACTATAAGCAAAATCCAGGATGCCCATACTGTTGAAGGTCCTTCGGTTCTATAAACTTCATATGCCGCAGTAGGAATTAAAAAAATAACTATAAGAAGAGGTTTGGACATCAATATACCAATAATAATTCCTACCAGTGCAAGTATACTTACAATTGTGCAAATCAATGTTGCGTATTTGGTAGGTTTGGCCATTCGATCACCTCATTTATATTATGCGTTTTATAAAAATGCAATACAGATATTTGTTTATGAATTATAGCAAATAAGGAATAAGGTTACTACTTTATTCAATAAAACACATTAATTGTCCTTGAGAATATTTAGAAATTGCGGTTATAAACTTGAATTTTATCCTAAACGGTAATATAAATTAAATTAACAAAAGAATTTAAAATAATAAAAGGTTAATTATAAAAATCTTTACAATTGCTTTTAAAGAGGGAAAGACATGGAAGATTGGAAATGTACATCTTGCGGATATATTTTTGATGTTAAAGTCGAAAATCCGGAATTCGGGATAGATCCTCCCTATGATTTTGAAGACTTACTTGAGGATTGGGTTTGTCCAGTATGCGGAGCCTCCAAATCAGAATTTAGAGTTTGTAAAAAATAAATAAGTCTCTAAATTAAGTGGCGTTATACTAATCTATTTAATCACCTTGAGGAACCTTGAATTTATGGCTACGATTACCGTGCTTACTGACATGAGAGCGGCACCGATTGCCGGGCTTAAAATAATACCCAGAGGGAATAAAACTCCTGCAGCCAATGGAATTGCAAAAGCATTATACCCTGTAGCCCAACCCAAATTCTGAAGCATCTTTCTATAAGTAGCTTTAGAAAGACCTACTATTGATACAACATCCAGAGGATTGCTTCTGACTAAAATTATATCTGCAGTCTCTACTGCAATATCAGTCCCGGCACCAATGGCAATTCCTATATCTGCTTGAGCAAGTGCAGGAGCATCATTTACACCATCACCGGTCATGGCCACAACCAATCCCCTTGACTGGACTTCTTTTACTTTATCGGTTTTGTCTTTTGGGAGTACCTCAGCAAAATATTCTTCAATCCCTACTTCTTCTGCTACCCATTTTGCTACCTGTTTATTGTCACCGGTAAGCATCATTGGTTTTATATTCATTTCTTTAAGTTTTTTAATGGCTTCTTTTGATTCTTCTCTGATTATATCTGCAAGAGCAATTGCGCCTGCCAGTCTGTTATCCATTAAAACAAATACTATGGTCTTTCCCTGATAAGCTAACCTATTTATATTTTCATTATCTTTTATATTGATATTGTTTTCTTTTAAATAACCAGGGCTTACTATTTTTATATTCTTTCCGTTTATAAATCCTTCAGCACCCTTACCGGTAATGGATCTGAACCCGATAACTTCGTATCTATCATCAGTAGATTTAGCAATAGCTCTAGCTATAGGGTGCGCAGACTGTGCTTCCAAAGATGCAGCATATTTTAAAAGTATGGTATCTTTAATATCTTCAGATAAATTAATAATATCTGTTACTCCAAATTCACCTTTGGTCAAGGTACCAGTTTTATCAAATATAATAGCATCAATATTTCTTGCTTTTTCAAAAGCAGCTCTATCTCTTATTAAAAACCCATTTCTTGCCGATATGGCAGTAGATACTGCCACTACCAGTGGTATAGCAAGCCCCAAGGCGTGTGGACAGGTAATAACCATTACAGTAACAGTCCTTTCCAGGGAGAAAGTAAAGTCTTTATCCAGAAGTACCAACCATACTGCCAGGGTGATTGCTCCGGCTGATATTCCGATAATAGTCAACCAGAATGCTGCACGGTTGGCTAAATCCTGAGTTTTAGATTTGCTCTCCTGAGCTTCCCGAACCAGTTTTATAACTCCTGAAAGAAATGAATCCCTGCCGGTTTTTTCGACCTCAACCGTGACGGATCCTTCTCCATTTATAGAGCCTCCAACAACTTTTGCTCCTATATTTTTTAATACTGGTTTTGACTCTCCGGTAAGCATTGATTCATTTACAGAAGTTTCACCTTTAACTATTTTGCCATCTGCCGGAATTTTTTCTCCCGGTTTTACCAGTACATTGTCTCCGATTTTTAACTCTTCCAGAGGAATATCTACAGTCTTATTATCCGGAGTAATTTTATGGGCATCTTTTGGCATTAGCCTGGCAAGTTCCTGTAGAGCATTAGAAGCTCCCATAATTGACTTCATCTCAATCCAATGACCAAGCAGCATTATATCAATTAAAGTAGCAAGCTCCCAGAAAAAGAACTCGCCTTTTAGGCCAAACACAACTGCACTGCTGTATATATAAGCAACAGAAATGGCAAGACCGATAAGGGTCATCATTCCCGGTTGCTTTGATTTCAATTCATTAAATAGACCTTTTAAAAAAGGCCAGCCACCATAAAAAAATACTATTGTTGATAGAGCAAAAAGAACATATTCATCACCGGGAAATTTTAAAATACTGCCAAGCCTTAGGAACTTTTGTATCGTTGAGGATAGTAATAGTACTGGAACAGTAAGAATTATTGAAACAATAAACCTTTTCTTAAAATCAGACACCATATGTTGATGGTGATTATGGTGACCATGTTTATTATGGTGATATTTTTCCATATTTATATAACGATAAGATATAAACGTTAATGCTTTTCAATCATATCAATAAAAACACCATGCCAGTTGTGATACCAGACCTGCCCGTTATAGCCATTAACACTGAGCATCCCTGTGATAACATCGCCATCAGTTAATGTATGAATTGTGTAATATCCATAGAATTTTTCTGCCTCATCTCCTGCATATTCATTTAAATTTATTTTAGCAAGATATCTTTCTGCAAGTTCTATCGCTTTACTTTCTCCAATAGGCATATCTATTTTACCTTGAGATAAAGGTATTTTTGAATGCATTCCATATTTCAAGTTCCACATCACATTAGGTCCGTATTCAGGAAAAATAGCACCACTGCTTTTATCTACAAGTAACTCCATAGCTCCAATACCTGTATCTTTTTCTTCTACTTCAATATAAAAGTTCTGTGAAAATTCCATTATTTCAACAATTTCAAGATTGGATAAATTGTTTCTCTCAAGATATTTACTCGCCAGATTCTCTACTTTTTCAAAATCAATATTTACTATCTCTTGATTTTTTAAAAAACCTTTACACATACTGCTTATATCCTCCGGGTTAAAGGCATAACCCCGGCCGGTACCGAAATTAGATAATCCTGTATATAAATTTCCAGCAAATAAAGTTGCAATAAGCCCTAAAATACCAACCGTTATAAGTACGGCTGAAGATATTAAAATTTTTCTTAAGCTCTTCATCTTAGCTTATATCCTTTTTTATTTCTTCAAATTCCTGTTTTGAAATTTCCCCTCTTGCATATCTTTCCTTTAGTATTTCTATGGCACCCTTTGTCTTTTTTAAATCTTCATATGGATAGCTTGCTCTTCTTATCAGCCAGACTATTAGCAGTATTACCCCAACAATTATGGCTGCCACAAAGATATATATGAATATCATCCATGCAAATCCCCATCCTCCAAAGAGGCCTCCCATCATATTTGGCCACATCATCATTTTAATCACTCCTTAAATATAATATAAAATCTATAGCTTTAGTAGTATTATATCATTTTAAAGAATTTAAATGATTTCATGCTGGTTTCTACATCGATGTTTGCCGGGGCAGAAGGAAAAGGCAAAATTGTGATGAAGCAGATCTTATTATTACAGATAACGAGTATAGAAGGGCTGCAACAAATCATGGGCAAGACTTATAAAAAAGACCTATGAAGTAAATCCTCTGATATATCCTAAATGTGGTGGAGACATGAGAATTATTGCAAACCTGCTCAAAAACAGGCAAAAGACGGCTTCAGCTAAGTTATTTAAGTATACTGCCTGCTAACTTTTTCTAAATTTTTTATTTTTAAGGCTTGAAATATCAGATTATGGTGTTTATTTATGCTTTATACTTGAGAGATCCAAAAGCAAGTTCTTATGAATCACAATAGAAGTTGAATGTGAGAGTGAGTTTTGCAAATTAAGAGGTAGGGAATGCTTTTAGCTATCACTTTTCTCATATCATTCTTTGATTAAATTAAGATTGTTCGATATTTAACAGATTTCTTGATATCCCAAAAAGAAGATCTCCTGTTCTTTCAAGATGTAAAATAATATCTGCAAAAACAACCCCTGAAAGCGGCATACATTCACCATTCTGGAGTCTTTTT